>CALZNR010000160.1 GCA_945827565.1 uncultured Prevotella sp. | reverse complement strand
CCACTGGCGAAGCCCGACTGGAAGCCCGAGCCGAAGGAAGAGCCGAAGGAAGAGCAGAGGGGCTTGCCGAAGGAAGAGCCGAAGGTCTTGCAGAAGGAAGAGCCGAAGGTCTTGCAGAAGGAAGAACCGAAGGTCTTGCAGAAGGAAGAGCCGAAGGTCTTGCAGAAGGAAGAGCAGAAGCGCATCAAGCCATGTTGGCCACAGCAAGGAAACTGAAAGGCATGGGACTTGACGATGCCTCTATTGCACAAGTCACATCCCTTCCCCTTGATGTTATACGTGGCCTTAACTCTTAATCCCGCGAATTACATTCAAGGATGATGAACAACGATTTTGACATAAGACAAGAGGGCAGTGCAAGCACCGAAAAAGAGTTTGAAAATGCCTTGCGCCCACTGCAGTTTAGTGACTTCAGCGGACAAGCCAAGGTGGTGGAGAACCTGGAGGTGTTTGTAGAGGCTGCCAAATACAGAGGTGAACCCTTAGACCATACCCTGCTGCACGGACCTCCCGGACTGGGAAAAACCACACTGAGCAATATCATTGCCAACGAACTGGGAGTGGGATTTAAAATCACCAGCGGACCCGTGCTCGACAAACCGGGTGACTTGGCGGGTATTCTCACCTCGCTTGACAGGAATGATGTGCTGTTTATCGATGAGATACACCGACTGTCGCCCGTGGTGGAGGAGTATCTCTATTCTGCCATGGAAGACTATCGTATAGACATTATGATAGACAAGGGGCCCTCGGCACGCTCCATACAGATAGATCTGAACCCCTTTACGTTGGTAGGTGCTACCACCCGAAGCGGACTGCTCACGGCACCACTGCGAGCACGATTTGGCATCAATATGCACTTGGAATATTATGAACCTGAGACGCTGCAGCACATCCTGAAACGCTCGGCAGGCATACTGAAGGTGCCTATCAATGACGATGCGGCTCTGGAGATAGCACGCCGAAGCAGAGGAACGCCACGTATTGCCAATGCGCTGCTGCGACGTGTGCGCGACTTTGCACAGGTGAAGGGCACAGGGCGTATTGATATGACCATCACACGCCTCTCGCTATCGGCACTGAACATCGACCAATACGGACTGGATGAGATAGACAACAAGATACTGCTCACCATCATCGACAAGTTCAAGGGTGGACCTGTGGGCGTGAGCACCATTGCCACTGCTATAGGAGAGGATGCCGGCACCGTGGAAGAGGTATATGAACCCTTCCTCATCATGGAGGGATTTATCAAGCGCACACCCCGAGGACGCATGGTGACCGAACTGGCTTACAAGCACTTTGGAAGAAACCCCTATCAGGGCAACATCATGTCGCCGGGACTGTTTGATTAGTGCTCGTGTTCTTTGACTCTCCCCTGTTCTCTGGCAGGGAGTTACCAATTGCAAACAACGAATTATTGTCCTGCCCATTTGGGAATGTCTGTTGCTCCACCAGAGTACAGAGGAAGTTTCCCAAAGGCGGGTTGACTTACAGATATGAAGACAGGCGTTTTTGTGGGTAGTTTTGACCCCTATACCATAGGACATCACGACATATTGTGCCGGGTTCTGCCGCTGTTCGACCATGTAGTGGTGGGCGTGGGAGTGAACGAACATAAGCAGTGCATGTATGGCGCTGCAGAAAGAGTGGAGCGCATAGCACAACTCTATGCCGATGACCCACGGGTGACGGTGGAACAGTATAGCGGGCTCACGGTGGATTTTGCACACCAGCATGGAGCATCCTTCATCATCAAAGGAGTGAGAAGCATGAAGGACTTTGAATACGAGCGCGAACAAGCCGATGTGAACAGACAGATAAGCGGTATAGACACCCTGCTGCTGATGGCCACACCCGCATTGGCAAGTGTGAGCAGCAGCGTGGTGCGCGAACTGATGCACTATGGAAAGGATGTGAGTGCCTTTCTGCCTCAGCGCTGAGCCTGCATGGCCAGTGCCTTGTTTTCGGCAGCTTCCATGATTTCTCTTTCGCCCGGTCCTTTGTCGTTGATGCCACAAAGGTGCAGAATGCCGTGGATAATCACGCGGTGCAGTTCCTCGTTATAGGTCTTGCCAAAGAGCAAGGCATTGGAGCGCACGGTGTCTAAGCTGATGACCAAGTCGCCGTTGATAACATCCCCCTCGTCATAGTCAAAGGTGATGATGTCGGTGTAGTAGTCATGCCCCAGATACTCCTTGTTCACCTCCAGTATCTTCTCGTCGTTGACAAACAGGTAGCCTATCTCGCCCACCTTGCGCCCATATTGGGCTGCCACTGCCTTGATCCAGGCGTTTGTGTCGCGCTTCTTCAGTGCAGGCATCTTCACTCCTTCTGCCGAATAGCTTATCATGGTGCTTTGGATTTTGTAGATGTGTAATAGGTGTCTTCTGTTACCTCGCCCTTGAGCACTTGTAGAGCGGTGCGATAGATGTGGTTGCTCTCGTTGATCACCGAGAAATACTCGCTCATGTCCCACAGGTCGCGTGCCACCAATGCCTTGAGTTGCAGCTTCAGATAGGGCAGTGTCCGTTGCAGTTCGGCATCGTCGGCGGGTGTAATCTTCTGCTTCTCTCCCTCTTTCAGTATGCCGTTGATAACGCTCTGCGGCACCTCGTATTGCTGTTTAAAGGTGGCAAAGTCGGGGTATTGTTTCTTCAGATTTTTGCGATGTTTGTCCACGTAGCGCAGGTTGGCATTGAGTATGATGCTCTTGGCTGCCAGTTGTCGGTGCAGTTTGGTGTATTGTGTGGTGTCGAGTGGCACAAAGTAGTTGGGCATGATGCCTCCCCCTCCATACACCACCCGTTTCTTCTTCAGCGTGTAATACTTCAGCGAATCGGCAAAGTGTATGCTGTCGCTGTTGGTCAGTTCTCCGTGTTTCAGGCGGTTATACACGTCCATGCTGTAATCTTTCTTGTTGCCCTTGGTATAGGGTTTCTGTATGCAGCGGCCCGAGGGGGTGTAGTAGTGTGCAATGGTGAGTCTTATCATCGAGCCGTCGGGCATGTCGATGGGTCGCTGCACCAGTCCTTTGCCATAGGTGCGTCTGCCCACCACATCGCCTCTGTCGTGGTCTTGTATGGCACCTGTCACTATCTCGGCAGCCGATGCGGTATATTCATCCACCATCACCACCACGTTGCCCTGGGTGAAATGGCCGTTGTCTTTGGCGCGGTAGTGGCGTTCGGGCACCCTTCTGCCCTTGGTATATACCAGCAGGGCATTATTGTCAAGAAATTCCTCTGCCACTTCCACCGCTGCCTGCAGGTAGCCTCCGCCGTTGTCTTGCAGGTCGAGCAGCAGCTTGCTCATACCCTGTTGTTGCAGCTGCTCCAAACACTCCATAAACTCCTGATGGGTGGTAGAGCCGAAGCTGCCAATGCGTATGTAGCCGATGCCCGGTTCCACCATATAGTGGGCATCTACTGTTTTCACGGGTATCTTGTCGCGTGTCACGGTAAAGGTGAGCAGCTCGTCAATGTCTTGTCGCTTGATGCCCAGTTTCACCTTCGACCCTTTGGGACCGCGCAGGCATCGCATAATCTCTTCGCGACTTTTCTTTACGCCGGCAATGGTGCTGTCGTTGACGGTGATGATGCGGTCGCCGGCGATGATGCCCACCTTTTCAGAGGGTCCGTTGGTCACGGGCTGTATCACCATGAGCGTATCTTCCACCATGTTAAACTGTATTCCGATGCCCTCAAACGACCCCTGCAGAGTTTCGTTGGAAGCCTTTACCTCCTTGGCGTCAAGGTAAGAAGAGTGGGGGTCCAGTTTTTCCAGCATCCCCTTGATGGCATCCTCCACCAGTTTTTTCTCGTCCACCTCTTCCACATACAGGTTGTTGATGCAGATTTCTGCCATGTGCAGTTTGCGCAACAGGGTGTCGTTGCTCGTCATCTGTGCGTGCAGGGTGGCATGTACGGCGGTGAGCAGCAGCAGTGTTGCGATGTATTTGATGGTGCAGATAGTGTTCATAGTCAGTCTTGTTGTTCTTCTTCCTCCTCTGGTCTGTCTTCCTCTACCACCAGATTGTCGATGATAAAGTTCTGTCGTTCCTGAGTGTTCTTTCCCATATAGTACTCCAGCAACTTCTGCACTTGGTCGGTCTTGTGCAGGGTCACCTGTTCCAGTCGGATGTCCTCTCCTATAAACCCGGCAAACTCGTCGGGCGATATTTCTCCTAAACCTTTGAATCGTGTAATCTCGGGTTCGGGTCCCAGTTCTGCAATGGCGTTCAGTCGCTCCTCTTCATTGTAGCAGTAGCGTGTGATGAAGTCGCTCTTCTTCCCTTTGCTCTTCTCTTGCTCGGCTGCCACCACCTGCTTGTTCTTTATTTTTGTCTTGCGGTTGCGCACACGGAAGAGGGGTGTTTGCAGCACATACACGTGTCCTTTTTTAATCAATTCGGGGAAGAACTGCAGGAAGAAGGTGATGATGAGCAGGCGGATGTGCATACCATCCACATCGGCATCGGTAGCCACAATCA
>CALZNR010000159.1 GCA_945827565.1 uncultured Prevotella sp. | reverse complement strand
GACAGGGTGATGCCCTCGGGCATCTGCACTTCCAACTGAAAGCGATTGTACTTGGCGGTGGCACTCTCAAACACAATTTCTAGTTCGGCTGATCCACCTTGCGGAATGGCCAATGCATTTACGCTGAAGCCGTCTTCCGCTTTTGTGGCAGTTGTTGCCATCAACAATGCCACTAAAGATAAGAATAACTTTTTCATGTCTTAATTGTTTTAATTATTATTAGGGTTAATAATCATTTATTGGGGGTCGAGCATATCAACCGCATTTATCTTCTTATTCTGCTTGCTAGAGGTGCCATCACTTAAGATAATCTCAATAATGAGGCCAACGTCTGTCACGTTCACATCTCCGTCGTTGTTTAGGTCGGCTGCAGCCTCTACAAAACCTGAAGGTGTATGCTCTAAGATGTGGTCAATCACCATACCTACATCGGTCACGTTAATGTTTCCGTCACTGTTCACGTCACCCGCCAGCACGCTCTGTCCAGAGAATTCTACTACCAGCTTGGCATTCTTCTTGTCTGCTGTGGCGGTATAGATGCCGTTCACGATGAAAGGCATGATGTCCTCGCCATCTAGGGTGGCTGATATTAATTCCTTACCTTCGGCGGGAGAGAAGTGAAGCAACAACTTTGCATCTTGGGGAGCATAGATAGAAGAACCGTTGTTGGCATATGTCATCGCATCTTCCTTTGAAGCTAATTGAGGCGCACGTCTTATGCCAAATGCTGCAACTCGGCGTACATCTGCGCGAACTGGAGCCTCATAAACAACATCCTCTTCTTCCTCCTCGACTACGCTTTCAAAGGCAATCTCACCATTACCTACCGTTTCCACAGCGATGTCATTGCGCATTTGCACGAATTGTCCCCAATAGGGAGCCAATGCATAATCTCTGTAAGACTGTGTGGGAATGGAGATGAGACACAAATCCGTGTTGATGCCTCGGAGAACACTCCTGTCTTTGATGGTAGGCGGTGTGAGAGCCTCTACGCTTATGTTGCGCAAGGCGGTGCAACCGGTCAGAGCTTCAGCCTCCAATGACTTCAGATTGGCTGGCAGGGAAAGGGAAGCCAGGTTCTTGCAGTTCTTGAGCACACCCCTTGAGAGCACTTCCACTTTCGAAGGCACCTTGATGTATTCCAGTGGAGTGCCTTGGAAAGAGTATTCTCCCATCGTAGCAGTATTGGCTGACAAGCGCAGGGTTTCCAAGGCATCGCAGCCGTCAAAGGCATAGTTGGACATATCGGTGTAATTGTCGGGGATGTAAAGAAGGTTGAGGTTGGAGCACCCCTGAAACAGTCCTTGACTGAGTGTTGTCACGCTATTGGGGAGGAACGCTGTAGAGGCATAAAGTCTTTGGTGGCTGGCCAATAGGGTAAAAATGCCGTAACGTGCTGATTTTCAAAGGATATTAAAGAAACGTGGCGAAATGGCCAATTGTTAAAAATCAATGCCTTACACCGAAAATCGGCCTTTGGTGTCCGTTTAAGTGGTATATTTTGTATAACTTTGGCGCAAATTTCAGCAACGATTAAGCAAATTTACAGATAATAATCAGCAATATGGCAAAATCAAATCTTCGCCTCGATACTCGACGGGCATTAAAAGATGGTACGTTTCCCGTCCAAATCTGTGTCGGCTACGGCACTAACCTCTATCTGGCCACGGGCATATTTCTTGCGCCCGATGAATGGGATGCCACGGCCAAACGCTGTGTGGGCAAAAATGCCAAACGGGTTAATGGTGTGCTGTCGGCCTTGCTCACTCAGGTATCAAACCGTATTTTGGAGTTGCGCATGATGGGGCAATACGATAAACTGACACCGGCCCAACTTCGGGAAATGCTCACCCACCTTGATTTGTCAGCACCAACCATCGGTGTGCCAACTCTGGGGGCAATGTTCCAAAAGGTTATTGATACGAAAACGGGCGGCACTCGCACACTCTTTGAACAAACATTGAACAAAGTAAATGCTTTCTGTGGGGATGCCAATGCCGTGCGTTTTGAGACGATAAACAAAACGTGGCTCACGGGCTTTTACGCTTCGATGGATAAATTGTCAGTCAATAGCCGGGCAATGCACTTACGCAATCTCCGCAACGTCATAAACTTTGCCGTGGATGATGGGATAACGCAAAACTACCCATTCCGCAATTTCCGCATACCAAAGGAAGAAACGGCCATGAGGGTGCTGCCATTGGCAAAGTTCCGTGAACTCCTGGCCCTGCCTCTGGGCAAATCTGACTTGGAGCATCGGGATATGTTCTTACTCTCGTTTTACCTTATCGGCATTAACATGGTAGATATGGGTGGCCTCACCTCTGACAATTACGTGAATGGCCGCATTGAGTACCGACGTGCAAAAACGGGCAAACTCTATTCCATCAAAGTTGAAGATGAGGCGGCGGCAATCATTGAAAAGTACCGTGGCCAAAAACACCTCCTGCGCTGCTTTGACAGATACAAAAGTTATAAAGACTATATGCAGCACCTCAATAAAGCACTCAGGCGCATGGGGCCAATCCAGACGGATGCCAACGGCAAACCTCAGTACACCGACAACCATTTGCCCATAATGCAGCCGATTGAGCCACAAATCACGTCGTATTGGGCGCGTTACTCATGGGCGACGTATGCCGCTGAATTGGATATACCAAAAGACACCATATCTGAGGCCCTTGGCCACAAATACGGCTCTGCCATTACGGGCGTTTACATCAAATTTTCCCTCGACAAAATAGATGCCGCAAACCGACGTGTCATTGACTATCTGTTGGGCAAATAAAAAACCGTGCTGGCCCTCACGGGTTGGCACGGTCTCAACAACTTTCGTCGCACTTTTACAGATATGTACAAAATCAATGTTTAGCCTTGATGTATATAAATAGGATATAAAGCAACACGGCAATGCAGCACAATGAGCCAATCCATATTAACGGCCTTTCGTACCATTGCACGGCCTTACTTATCTTTTCCTCGGTCTCTCGCTGCTCGCTTTCGTTCTTATTGATGCCGTTTGCCTGGTCGGTGTGGCTGGCTGATATGCTGTCACGCTCTGCCACTCCGTTTATGATGCTAACGTCGGCCTTGCCCATGCCTTTAATGGATTTCACGCCCTGCATGGTCACGTTTCCTGCCGTGTCAATGCTGACCGTACCGCCACCATCCACAAACTCGATCGTGGCCGATTGCTCGACGTGCTGGGTGGTCGTGGTAGTGTCGGTGTAATTTGATACTGCGCTCATTGTGTCGGCCACGGTGTGCGTGGTGTCAATGAGGCTGGCCGTGGTGTTCTCCTTGATGACAGTCTTTTTGGCTCTGCACCCAATCAGCATGAGCGCGGCCAGAATGATGAAAATAAGCTGCTTCATACTCCCTTAAATTTGATGTCGTTTAACCGATTCAACCAACCTCTTTTGTACTTCAAATTGGTTGGTCGGCTTTTGCAAATTCTCTCGATGTAGGCCAACCGTTCTTTCCTGATGAGGTCAAACAGTTGCTTGGGGTCTTTGGCATTGACGGCGGCAATCGTCTTGGGGCCAACAATGCCGTCGGCTGTCACGCCAATGGCTTTCTGTGGGATGGTGATGCCATATTTACCGCTGCCCCAAACCCAATCAACCAATATGAGGGCGACGGATTCGTTGTTAATCTGGTCGGCTTTCCACTTATCCCAAAACATGGTCTTTAGTATTTCCAACCATTCTTTGTATTTAATGGCTTTCAGCCTCACAATGGTTGGCCGTGGGTAGCCTTTCCGGGGGCAATACTCCGTGAACGTGGCCAATGTCACGCCACACATGGTTGCACCTCCCAAATCGTCGGGGTCATTGGCAAACCCTTTCAACTTGGCTTTCTCAAACAATTGCTCATTGGTCAAACCAATGCCCGTTGTGCCTGTTTCCCATTTCAGGATAAACGGCACGATGCTTTCAATTCTTGCCATGCTCTTTCGTTTTTAAGTTAATATCCGTTTTGTGGTTCTCTCTGGGCGCACTTAGGGCGCACACATCGAAAACGCTGCAATTCCAATTCAATACTTTGCTTCTCTTTCATCAACTCAAAATAATCATCTTGCAACTTACGCAATCGGTCTGTCTGGTTGACAAACCTTTCCTCTTTCTCTTTGAGTTGGTTTTGCAAAAACTCCATGCTGTCGCGCAAAACTCCAAATTCCACACCATCGGCCTCGGCCTCTTCTTTTCGCTTGTTGGTCTTTCGGTTCAAAAGGTACTTGATGGCCTCCCATCCTCCCATTGTTCCGATAATGGTTGCAACAATCTCAATAACGCTAACTGTCTCCATGTTCCTTTGTATAAAGTTCAATTACAATATCGTTTTCGCGTTGTTCTATCAGTACCACATATCTTGTTTCTAACAGATGCAGCAAACCTATATCAATCACATCAACGCGCAATGTAATCTGGTCTTTCTGTTCAACTTCAATAATCGCCATCCCTTATGCGTTTTTGAGTAATGCAATTTTGTTTATACTTGTTTTTGAT
>CALZNR010000158.1 GCA_945827565.1 uncultured Prevotella sp. | reverse complement strand
GAGATTTCTGCCTGTCTCGTGGGCTCGGAGATGTGTATAAGAGACAGGATGCACCACTACGACATGAACCTGAACTACATCGATGAACTGCTGTGGCACTTCTGTTACAATGCCGACACGGCATATATGCGCAAGATGTGGCCCCTGCTGACCCGTCATTTAGCATGGGAGAAGCGCAACTTTGATCCCGATAACGACCACCTGTATGATGCCTACTGCTGCATCTGGGCAAGCGATGCGCTCTACTACAGCGGTGGCGCCGTGACCCACTCATCGGCATACAACTACAGGGCAAACAGACTGGTGGCACGCATTGCCCACCTGATTGGCGAAGACGGCACCCCCTATCAAAAAGAAGCTGACGCCATTTTAGAGGCGATGAACAGCCGACTGTGGATAAAAGACAAAGGACACTGGGCAGAATATCAAGACTTGATGGGACTGAAAAGAGTACACGAGAGTGCAGCCCTATGGTCGATATATACCCCCATCGACTGTGGAGCATGCTCCTCGCAGCAAGCCTATCAAGCCACCAACTACGTGACCAAGCATATACCACATATTGACGTGGAAGATAGCGGACTGCAAACCATCGCCACCTCTAACTGGCTGCCCTACTCATGGAGTAGCAATAATGTGGCGGCTGCCGAAGTGATGCACACGGCACTGGCATACTTTGAAGCCGGACGCGCTGAAGAGGGCTACCAACTGATGATGGGCAATATCATGGACCAGATGTACTACGGCGCCTGCCCGGGCAACTTTGGACAGATATCCTACTATGATGCCGCCCGAGGCGAGTGCTACCGTGACTTTGGCGATTGCATAGGCATCTCGGCACGTACACTGCTGCAAGGTCTTTTTGGCATTGTGCCCAATGCGCTCTTCGGTGAGTGTATCATACGTCCGGGCTTCCCCTCTACATGGGACAGTGCGTCTGTGAGCACACCTTATTTGAAATATAAATACAGGAAAAAGGACGGGAAACACATCTATGAGATAACACAAAACTTTGCACAGCCCCTGAAGATAGTGCTCAAAAGGCACATTGGACAGGGCATCTTCCGAACCTATGAGGGCAATGCCAACCATACACAAACCATCGTGATAGAGGATGTGCCACAAAGATCTGTGCTGCCCATGACACACCTTACCCAAGCCACTACCACCGTACAAAGCAACATGGGCACCTCACTGCCCACTGACGAGGCCACTACCGGCAAGGTGAGATACAAGACGGTGAACATCAAAAGCGCCTTGAATGATGGCGTGAGCAACATCTACCGCAACCAGTATCTCACGCCACGACCGCCCTATACCACCCTGCAACTGCCCACTCAGGGCATCGGAGAATGGTGCCACCCAGACCTGACTGCAGAAATCAACGACTCGCTATTCCGCTCTATGGTCAAGAACAACCAAATCAACATTGCTGGCATTCCCTTCCGTTCAGTAGCCAAGGGCAACAACATCGCCTATACCTCTCTATGGGACAACTATCCCGACAGCATCACCATACCCCTCAAGGGGAAGGCACGCTATGCCTGTTTGCTGATGGCAGGAAGCACCAACCACATGCAGAGCAGGATAGCCAATGCCGTTATTACCATCACCTATAAAGACGGCAGCACCTCTACCATGCCCTTGGTCAATCCAGACAACTGGTGCCCCATAGAGCAAGACTATTTTATTGACAACAAGGCATTTTGCACTGCCACACCACGCCCCATGCGTGTTTGTCTGAACCTGGCAGCACCTGCCACAGAGACGGGAGCCACACCATCTCCACTCACAGGGCGCGACCTTGGCACCATGCTGAACATCAAGGGAGTATATGGGCGCCCCATCCCAGGAGGAGCCGCACAGATACTCAGGATGCCTCTGCAAAACGACAAGGCACTGCAATCCATCACCCTGCGCACCCTCTCCAATGATGTGGTGGTGGGCTTGATGGCTGTGACCCTTCAAACAGAATAATCAATCTCAACAGCAAAAACGGGTGACAAGAAAAAGCCATCCCTGATCAATATCCATGCAACAACTTCTAAAACTCTATCAAGACTACACAGGCTGCGCCCCCACCAACATGCAGCAGCTGGAGGGTGCAGGGAGCAACCGCGCCTACTACCGCCTGTGGGCAGCCAACGGCAGCAGCATGATTGGCGTGATAGGCACCAGCAGAGACGAGAACCACGCCTTTGTGTATCTGAGCAAGCACTTCACATCAAAGCAGTTGCCCGTGCCACAGATTCTGGCAGTAAGCAACGATGAACTGCGCTATCTGCAAACCGACCTCGGTTACACCTCACTCTTCGGAGCACTCCACGGCGGGCGTGAGGCTGGCGGCCGATACAATGTGCAAGAAAAGAAACTGCTGATCAACACCATACGTCAACTGCCCAACATGCAGATAAGAGGTGCCGAAGGATTGGACTTCAGCCAGTGTTACCCGCAGCCAGAGTTTGACAAGAACAGCGTGCTGTTCGACCTCAACTACTTCAAATACTGCTTTCTGAAAGCCACCGAACTGGACTTCCATGAACTAAAGTTAGAGGCAAACTTCCATCTCTTTGCCAAAGAGTTGACCTCAGAGAGCAGCAACGCCTTCCTGTACCGTGACTTCCAGGCACGCAACGTGATGCTTGACGCCAAGGGCAACCCCTATTTCATCGACTTCCAAGGCGGCAGGAAAGGTCCCTTCTACTACGATGTGGCATCCTTCCTATGGCAAGCCTCTGCCAAATATCCCAACAAACTGCGCAGAGAACTGGTGCTGGAATACTATGAGGCACTGAAAAACTACACCGAAGTGCCCTCTGTGCGGCACTTTGTGGACAGGCTGAGCCAGTTTGTACTGTTCCGCACCCTTCAGGTGCTGGGTGCATACGGTTTCAGAGGATACTTTGAACAGAAAAAACACTTCATCCAATCCATCCCTCCTGCCATACAGAACCTGCGTGAACTGCTGAAGCTGAACTGTTTCCCCTATCCCTACATGATGGAGATGCTGCAACGGCTCACCGAACTGCCACAGTTTGCACAGATAGAACAGCCGGCACAAAACCGCGCTGACGGCTATAAGACCACCGACAGCAATGTGTATCATGCGCACCCTCAGGACGGTCCTGCCACCTTCTCCAAATACGATGGCAAAGGACCATTGGTGGTAAAGGTGTTCAGCTTCTCCTATCGCAAGGGTATTCCCTCCGATGAAAGCGGCAATGGAGGCGGCTATGTATTCGACTGCAGAAGCACACACAATCCCGGACGCTACGAACCCTATAAGCAACTTACCGGACTGGACGAACCCGTGATACGCTTTCTGGAAGACGATGGAGAGATACTCACCTTTCTGGAAAGCGTGTACAAACTGGCCGATGCCCATGTGCGCCGCTACATACAGCGTGGATTCACCTCACTGATGTTTTGCTTTGGTTGCACCGGAGGTCAGCACCGCAGTGTATATAGTGCGCAGCATCTGGCAGAACATCTGCACCAGAAGTTTGGCTTAGAGGTGCGTATAGAGCACCGCGAACAGGGCATCAAACAGGTGCTGGAAGCAGCAGCCCAAGTATGACCAAGACACAAAAAACAGCCACGCCAACATTCTTCACAACGAGGAGTGCTGGCGTGGCTTTTTTATCTACTTGTTTCAGCGGATGGTATAGGTACCACCCTTCTTGGTCTCTATATCATATTCATACACCTGGCGGGGCAATGGCACATCAGCCGAATAGCCTTTGAATTCTCCCGACACCAATGGTTGCTTGATGCTGGCAGGAGCATACAGGGCATTGGGACACGCACCCGAAGCAGGTTTCAGTCCCTTGAGCGGAGTATAGGAACGCAGTCTGAGCACTCCACCGACAGTGGAGTGGATGACCGCCTTCTCCAGCTTTCCATCGTTCCATTTCATATCCACCACAAAGCCGCCACGTGCTCGCAGCCCCTTCACCTCACCGCTGTTCCATGCATCGGGCAATGCAGGCAACAGATGCACGGCACCATCATGGCTCTGCAGCAACATCTCTGCCACACCAGCAGCCACGCCAAAATTACCATCTATCTGGAAAGGCGGATGGGCATCAAACAGGTTGGGATAGGTTCTTCCATCAGGATGTTCCTTGGCAACGGCATCCGAGGGGAGCAGACAAAGCATGTTAGAGATGATTTTCATGGCATGGTTTCCATCGAGCATACGCGCCCAGAAATTGGTCTTCCATCCCAAGCTCCATCCTGTGGCAAGGTCGCCACGCTGCTTCAGGGTAGTGGCAGCGGCAGCAAAGAGTTGGGGATGTGTGAAGGGAGAAATCTGATTGGAGGGATACAGGCCATACAGATGAGAGATATGACGGTGCTGACTTTTGGGGTCATCACCATCTTCCAGCCACTCCTGCAGCTGTCCGTAGCGTCCTATCTGCATCGGAGGGAGAGCCTTGATGGTTTGCAGCAATCGTGTTTGGTATTTGGCCTGTCTCTTATACACATCTGACGCTGCCGACGATATGCAGTGTGT
>CALZNR010000157.1 GCA_945827565.1 uncultured Prevotella sp. | reverse complement strand
TACACACTGCATATCGTCGGCAGCGTCAGATGTGTATAAGAGACAGATTATGGATCTTACGGTAGAGGCAGAGGCTTTTGGGGCGAAAATAGCCTTTGAACCCGATGCCGTGCCTGCCGTGGTGGGTCATCTGCTCAATACACCGCAAGATATAGAGGCGCTCCAGGTGCCATCGCTCCACAAGGGGCGTGTGCCTGCCTATCTCAAGGCAAACCTGCTGGCTGCCACCAATATTGCCACCAAGCCCGTGCTGGGAGGATGTATCGGACCGTTCTCCCTGGCAGGCAGACTGTATGATATGTCGGCCATCATGATGCTTATCTATGAGAACCCTGATGCTGCCCACCTGTTGCTCGACAAATGTACGCAGTTTATTCTGAAATATTGTGATGCCCTGAAGCAAACGGGTGTCAATGGAGTGGTGATGGCAGAACCTGCTGCGGGATTGCTCTCTAACGACGATTGTCTCACCTTTTCTTCCATATATGTGAAGCGCATTGTGGAGCAACTGCAGGACGAATGGTTTACCGTGGTGCTGCACAACTGCGGTAACACAGGGCACTGCACCCAGGCTATGGTGGCAACAGGTGCCGACGCCTACCACTTTGGCAATAAGTGTGACATGCGACAAGTGACTGCCGAAGTACCTTCCACTGCCCTTGCCATGGGCAATCTTGACCCTGTGGCAATGTTCAAGGATGCCACTCCGCAGCAGATGGAGCAAGCCACCCTGCAACTGATGGAGCGCATGAAGGATTATCCCAACTTTGTGATATCCAGTGGCTGTGACACTCCACCACATGCCCCCCTGCAGAATATCGACGCTTTCTTCCGTGCTGTGGAAAGGGGAAACAGAAGATAAGAGAACCTCTCAGTACTCATCAAGCGCATGTATCAATCCACGCTGACCTACGACCAACTGAACATCAGCCTTTCTGAGATATATCAGCAGATGGGCTATGGAAGTAAGGTGCCTGGCGAGGATGTGCAGACAGAGGTGCAGGCATTGGTGGGGCAGATACGCACCATTCTCAAGGCACGCTTCTGCTATTTCATCACCAAAGGCACCCCCTTGGCAGACAGGCATACCCTGCAGGTGATGGGCAAGGACTTCTTGATAGGCAGAATCATCGGTGCACAGTTGCGTGGTGCAGGTGCCTATGCCCTTTTCGTGGCCACGGCAGGCAGTGAGTACGAGGCGTTTCAGCAGCAGTTGAAGCAGCAGGGCGATATGGTGAAAATCTTTATTGCCGATGCCATAGGCAGTGTGATAGCAGAGAAAGCCGCCGACTGTATGGAAGAAAGTTTGCAGCAAGAGATAAAACCCTACGGATGGCAACACACCAATCGCTTCTCACCGGGCTATTGTGGGTGGGATGTGTCTCAGCAGCAACTCCTTTTCCCCCTTTTTGGTAGTCTCACTCCCTGCGGTGTCAGTCTCTCTCCTTCCAGTTTGATGCAGCCTGTCAAGTCGGTCAGCGGCATCATTGGCGTGGGGCAGAAGGTGCGCAAACTGGAATACACTTGTGGTCTCTGCAACTTCAAGGACTGCTATAAAAGGAAGAAGAGAATTACGAATGTTGAATGATGAATGAGGAGTTATAGGGGTGAAGGCCATATAACAGAGAGTGAGATGAGATATACAAGGATTGCAAAAATTTTGGAAACCCATAAGTATCGGCTGTATGAGCTTGTTGAAGGAGGTGTGGCAACCGGCATTGTCATTGACATGGTAGCAGACACCTGTTTTCATAAAAATGGGGTGCTTTCTCTGTGGAAAGCACCCCAATGCGTTTATTCGCCTCTTTTCAGAGCGATTAGTTTAAAGCATCAGCCAATTCAGCACCAGCCTTGAATTTAGCAACCTTCTTGGCAGCGATGGTGATTTTTTCTTTGGTTGCAGGGTTGATACCTTCGCGGGCGGGGCGCTCAGCAACGCTGAATGTGCCAAAGCCTACCAATGCAATCTTGTCACCTGCCACGAGTGCGTCTTTCACAGCAGCAACAGTAGCGTCAAGTGCCTTCTTGGCATCTGCCTTTGACAAACCGGATCCAGCTGCAATCTTCTCGATTAATTCTGTCTTGTTCATAAAAATAGATGTGTTAAAATGGTTATTGTTTTAGAGTGTTTTTTCCAATACTTCCTGAAGTGCGTAAATGTTTGATTTACTTGGCAAATATACGCTAAACATTCAGAATAACAAACAAAAAATGAAAAAAAAACTCATTTTTAAGCAAAAATAGTGTCTGAGACCTCGTTTTACGGTGGATTGAGGATTATTTTTCGTACTTTTGCCAACCAATTGTAGATGAATACTGTTCAACGATAAAGCAACGAAAGATGTTTAGGATACCCGTTATAACAAAGAACCTGCTGATAATAAACCTCTTGTTTTTTGTGGCTTCGTGGGTGTTTGAGGCCCGTGGGGTTTACCTGTCGTCGATAGGCGGCCTGCATTTCTTCTTGGCTCCCGACTTTGCCCTGTATCAGTTTGTCACTTACCAGTTTCTCCATTCGGGCTTTACTCATCTGTTTTTCAACATGTTTGCCCTGTGGATGTTTGGCGGAGTGATAGAGAACGTGTGGGGACCCCGACGCTTCTTGTTCTATTACCTTGTGTGCGGTATCTTTGCCGGACTGATGCAAGAGGGAGCGCAGTTGGTTCATTTTATGCTGGTGCTGCAAGACAGCAATCCCTTTATCGGACTGATGCAGGCCCTGGAGGTGGCTCATGTGTATGGCGGAGAACTCAATACCTGGACCACCATCGGAGCGTCGGGTGCCGTGTATAGCGTGTTGCTGGCCTTTGGTATGCTCTTCCCCGACAACCGCATCTTTATCTTTCCCCTGCCCGTGCCCATCAAGGCCAAGTGGTTTGTGATGTTCTATGTGGCTGTCGAGGCTTTCTCTGCCATTACCAGTCCCGGCGACGGAGTGGCACACACAGCACATCTTGGAGGTATGCTGTGCGGATTTTTGCTGATACGCTACTGGCGCAGGCATCCCGGAAACTTTGATGCTACTGTGGGACATGACTTCTTCAATGGCATGAAGCAGCGCTTTGACAAGATGAAAAGGGAGCATCAGGCCCAGATGAAGGTGGAACAGCCACAGCATGAGAACAAAGACTGGGAATACAATGCACGCAAGAGAGCAAATCAGGAGAGAATAGACGAGATTCTCGACAAGATAAGGCGCTCGGGCTATGACAGTCTGACCAAGGAAGAGAAGCGTGAACTCTTTGACAGTACCAAGGAGTAGAGGCACACGGCACTATATTCAAGGCAGGAACGATGATAAAACAACTCCAATCCATCACTGTCAACATCGTGGCAGGTGCCAATGTCTGTGTGGTGTTGCTGATGCTGCTAACGGCATACAGCGACCATTTCAATCCCACTGCCCATGCGCTGCTGTCGGTGTTGGGACTGGGCTTCCCTGTGATGCTGCTCCTCAGCATGTGCTTTGTGATCTTCTGGGCCATCTTCAAGCGGCGCTACATCCTCATCACCTTTGTGGGCTACCTGCTTGCCATCCCCTCCATACGCGTGTACGTTCCATATAATAGTGCTCCCGACAGTATTCCGCACGACTGTATCAAGTTGCTCTCGTACAACGTGCAGGCATACAGCGGTGCGCCACGCTATACCGACTGCTTCGACACCATCATCAACTATGCAAAGCAGTGCAATGCCGATATCGTGTGTGTGCAAGAAGACATGTGCCACACCCACGACACCCGAGCCGAATGGAGCAAACTCTATCCCTATTGCGACACACTGATGGTAAGTGTGCCCACTGCCGGCAATGCTCTGGGAATGTATTCACGCTATCCCATCCTGCGCCGTGAGCGTATCAACTATCCTTCGCTCGCCAACATGAGCATGGCTTATTTTCTGCAAAAGGGCAGCGACACCATCATTGTAGTCAACAACCATTTGGAGAGCAACCACCTTTCGATGCTGGAGCGCGAGGGCTATCAGGAACTTCTCAAGGGAGATGTGTCGAAAGAGCAAGCCAAGATGCAGTCGAGGCTGCTGATAGACAAGCTTACCGATGCTGCCGTTATCAGAGCTCCACAGGCCGATTCGGTGGCAGCTTTTATCAGGCGATACAGTGATTATCCCATCATCGTTTGTGGCGATTTCAACGACAATCCCATCTCCTACACCCGTCGCACCATTGCCCAAGGTCTTACCGACTGCTATGTGAGCACAGCCAAGGGCATGGGATGGTCGTACAACCAAAAAGGATTTTACGTGCGTATCGACAATGTTTTGTGTTCCTCTCACTTTAAGCCCTATAACTGCAAGATAGACAATAAAATAGATGCGTCTGACCACTATCCCATCATCTGCTGGCTGAAATTGCAGAGCGAAGAGACCAAAAAATCAAGAAAATAAGCCTTAAATTCGTCGTTGTGTAAAAAAATAACTATATTTGCAGGCTGAAATGCAATATGGAGAAACAATAATCAAAAAAATAACATAATTATCACAATGCAAAACAAAGGAAT
>CALZNR010000156.1 GCA_945827565.1 uncultured Prevotella sp. | reverse complement strand
CAATCAATGGAAATGGACAATAAGAACAATATGGCAGGCCAATCCTCGATTCCTTCTGCCAAGGGGCAGGGGGGCTTATTTGATGTATATCCTCTCTTCGACATCAATATAGTGAAAGGAAAGGGATGCAAGGTGTGGGACGAGCAGGGCACAGAATATCTTGACCTGTATGGAGGACATGCCGTGATTAGCATAGGGCATTGTCATCCCCATTATGTGGAGGCAGTGAGCAGACAGGTGTCACAACTGGGCTTTTACTCCAATTCGGTGGTCAACAAGTTGCAACAACAGTTGGCAGAGCGCCTGGGCAAGGCATCGGGCTATGAAGACTACCGCCTGTTTCTCATCAACAGCGGAGCCGAAGCCAATGAGAATGCACTGAAACTTGCCTCGTTTGCCACTGGCAGAAAGCGAGTACTCTCTGCACAGAAAGCCTTCCACGGCAGAACATCGCTGGCAGTGGAAGCCACCGACAATCCCAAGATCATTGCCCCCATCAATGCCAACGGACATGTGACCTATCTGCCCATCAACGACATCCAGGCTTGGGAGACCGAGTTGGCCAAGGGAGATGTGTGTGCCTGCATCGTGGAGTGCATCCAGGGAGTGGGAGGCATACGTATGCTCACCCCCGAGTTTGCACAGCAGCTGCAGCAGGCATGTCAGCGCCACGGTGCCATGCTCATCTGCGATGAGATACAGTGCGGCTACGGTCGCAGCGGCAAGTTCTTTGCTCATCAGTGGTTGGGCATACGCCCCGACCTGATTACCGTAGCAAAGGGCATTGCCAACGGCTTCCCCATGGGTGCCCTGCTCATAGCTCCCCACTTTACTGCTGTATATGGACAGTTGGGCACCACCTTTGGCGGCAATCACCTGGCTTGCGCCGCCGCCCTGGCAGTGCTCCACGTGATGGAGAGCGAGCAACTGGTTGACAATGCCTGCACTGTGGGCAACTATCTGATGGAGCAGTTGCAGCAACTGATGGCACGACAGAAGCACATCACCGACGTGAGAGGCAGAGGACTGATGATAGGCATCGAACTCGACGTGCCCTACAAGGAGGTGCGCCGTGCCCTGCTGTTCGATGAAAAGGTGTTTACAGGCTGCTCGGGCACCAACACCCTGCGCCTGTTGCCGCCCCTCTGCTTCAGCAAGGAGATGGCAGACCTGTTTGTTGGTAAACTGGAGAAGGTGCTGGCAGCCGTCTGACGGCGTGCCACACATCGCAACACGTAAAACATACCTACACCATGAAGATAGCAATCATAGGAGCTGGAGCAATGGGAGGCGCCATTGCCGAGGGCTTACTCAAAACAAATAACTTCTGCGCCTCAGACCTTGTGGTGAGCGACCACCACGAGCAGGTGCTGAAACACTTTGCCGAGAAGGGCGCCGCAACCACCCCCTGCAACAAAGAAGCAGCCAGGCAGGCTGATGTGGTGTGCGTGGTGGTGAAGCCCTGGCATGTGGAGAAGACGCTGCTGGGCATCAAAGAGGTGATGAACTATGGCAAACAAACACTGTTGGTAGTGGCTGCCGGCGTGCCGTCGGCAAGCATCCTGCAGTGGATGGATAAGGAGGGCAGTGTGCCTCCCCTCTTTCTCGTGATGCCCAATATCGCCATCGCCTATATGGCGTCAGCCACCTATATCACTCCTGTGGGAGCCTCTGCAGAAACGGTGGATGCCATCACTGACCTGTTCAACAAAATGGGGCGCACCTTCTTGCTCGAAGAAGACCATTATCCTGCTGCCACCGCCCTCTCGTGCTCCATTGCCTACGCCATGCGCTATGCACGTGCCAGTATGGAGGCTGCCGTGGAACTGGGCTTCAAGGCTCCGCAGGCAAAGGATATCGTGCTGCAAACCATGCAGGGCGCCATCTCATTGCTGCAAGCCACGGGCGAGCATCCCGAGGCTGTTATCGACAAGGTGACTACCCCGGGCGGACTGACCATCAGAGGACTGAACGAGATGGAGCACGCCGGATTTACCAGTGCTGTGATAAGAGGAGTGAAGAAGGGGCTTATCAAATGAAGAGTGAAGATTTTTAAAAACTCTTCATTCTTCATTCTTCACTCTTCATCTAAAAAGAATATAGAACCATGGAAGAAGCAATCAAACAAATAGGAGAACGACTCAAGGGTCTGAGAGATGTGCTGGATATTCCGGCAGAAGAGGTGGCAGAACTCTGCGGCTTCACAGTAGATAACTACCTGAAGATGGAAAGCGGCGAGGGGGAACTCTCGGTGAGCAGTCTGCAGAAAATATCCAAGCGCTATGGCATCGCACTCGACGTGCTGCTCTTTGGCGAAGAACCGCGCATGAGCACCTATTTCCTTACACGCAAGGGACAGGGCATGAGCGTGGAGCGTCGCAGCGCATATAAGTACCAAAGTCTGGCAAGCGGATTCAGAGGGCGACAGGCAGACCCCTTCATGGTAGAGGTGGAACCCAAACCTGCAGATGCACCCTTAGAGAAAAACTCGCACCAGGGACAGGAGTTCGACATGGTGACAGAGGGCACGTTGGAGCTGACCATCGGCAAGAAAGTGCTGGTGCTCGAAGCCGGCGACAGCATCTACTTCGACGCCACACAGCCCCATGCCATGAGAGCACTCAACGGCAAGGCAGTGAAGTTCCTTGCCATCATCTTCTAAGAGAAAGGGCAGAGACTTGCTGATAACACATGCTGCCACACCATGCAGCAGCAAAATACCCCTATACTAACTTTCAGGCAGAGCGTATAACGCCAGCCGTAATCAAATACTCCAAGATGATAGAGAGATTTCTGAAACAAACCAAGTTCACCTCGCAAGAAGACTATGCCAAGAACTTGGAGTTTATCATACCCAATGAGTTCAACTTTGCCTATGACGTGATGGACGTGTGGGCACAAGAGAAACCCGAGAAAACCGGACTGCTGTGGACCAACGATGAGGGCGACTGCAAACGCTTCTCGTTTGCCCAACTGAAAACGCTGAGCGACAAGACAGCAGCCTACTTCGCACAGTTGGGCATAGGCAAGAACGATATGGTGATGCTGATACTGAAACGCCGCTATGAGTTCTGGCTCGCTATGCTTGCCCTGCATAAGTTAGGGGCAGTAGCTATCCCCGCCACCCACATGCTCACCAAGCACGATATAGTGTATCGCAACACCCGAGCCGATGTGAAGGCCATCGTGTGCGTGGCAGAGGAGTATGTGATGTCACAGGTAAAGGCTGCCATGCCCGAAAGTCCCAGCGTAAAGGTGCTGGTGGCGGTGGGCGACCGCCACGACGAGGCATTTCACAACTGGCACGAGGAGTGGGACAAGGCACCCACCTTTGTGCGACCAGCCCATGTCAACGACAACAGCGACACCATGCTGATGTATTTTACCAGTGGCACCAGCGGCGAACCCAAGATGGTGGCGCACGACTATCTCTATGCACTGGGACACCTGACCACAGGAGTGTATTGGCACAACCTGAGCGAAGACAGCATACACCTCACCGTGGCAGACACAGGATGGGGCAAAGCCGTGTGGGGCAAGTTCTACGGACAGTGGTTTGCCGGTGCCACCGTGTTTGTATATGACCATGAGAAGTTCAGCGCCGACAATATGCTGCGACAGATAGAGAAATATCGCATCACCTCGTTTTGCGCTCCTCCCACGGTGTATCGCTTCCTGATACACGAAGACTTCTCGCACTACGACCTCTCTTCACTGCGCTATTGCTGCACGGCAGGAGAGGCATTGAATCCCGCCGTGTTCAACAAGTTCAAGGAACTGACGGGCATCTCGCTGATGGAGGGCTTCGGACAAACAGAGACCACCATGACACTGGGCACTATGCCCTGGACCAAACCCAAACCCGGTTCTATGGGACTGCCCAACCCGCAATACAATATCGACTTGGTGAAGCCCGACGGCACCCCCTGCGAGGATGGCGAGAAGGGCGAGATAGTGATAAAGACAGCCTCTACGTGTATCGGTGGTGATGGGCATGCAGATGCTCCAGCTCCATGTATTGGTGGCGGTGGGCATGCAGATGCTCCAGCTTTGTGCAGAGGTGCAGAGGGCATCCCTGTGGGACTGTTTAAGGAGTACTATCGTGACGAGGAGCTGACCCGTAGCGTGTGGCACGACGGCATGTATCACACAGGTGATGTGGCATGGCGTGACGAGGATGGTTATTACTGGTTTGAAGGGCGCATCGACGATGTGATCAAGAGTAGTGGCTATCGCATTGGTCCGTTTGAGGTGGAGAGTGCCCTGATGACCCATCCCGCAGTGGTGGAGTGCGCCATCACCGGTGTGCCCGATGACATACGTGGCATGGTGGTGAAGGCCACCGTGGTGCTGCACAAAGACTGGAAGAGCAAGGCTGGCGATGAACTGATAAAAGAATTGCAGAATCATGTGAAGCGCGTAACAGCTCCCTATAAATATCCCCGCATCGTGGAGTTTGTGGATGAACTGCCCAAGACCTGTCTCTTATACACATCTGACGCTGCCGACGATATGCAGTGTG
>CALZNR010000155.1 GCA_945827565.1 uncultured Prevotella sp. | reverse complement strand
CACACTGCATATCGTCGGCAGCGTCAGATGTGTATAAGAGACAGATATCCAACTACAACAATGGTGCCCTGCGCATGTACACCGCCGCACCACAGGCAATCACCAACCCCACAGACGCAAATCAGCACTACAACTATGCGGAAGTGGAGTTGTCGGCTGCGGGCTACAGGAACCTGAAGTTCTCGTGCCGCATGTCGGGAAACAACAGTCGAACACTGCCGGTGTACGTGCTTGTGTCCACCGACGGCGGACAAACCTGGTTGGCCTCTAACACATTGAACAGCACTGGCAGCGGATGGAGCAACTTCAACGAGACCACCGCCGACTTGGCCGTGGACAACCGGCAGAGCGTAAGGGTGCGCGCCCTCATCGGCTATGACGCTGCCGCCACGGGCGACATGTATCTGAACAGTTTCAAAGTGACGGGCGAAGCAATGAACGGAGAAACCATCCACGAGCTGACCACGGCGTGCAGTCCTGAAGAAGCGGGCTATGTGACCATGTCGCCGGTGGGCGACAGGATAGCCCAAGGCACAGAGGTGAGTTTCGCAGGCAAGGGTTTCTCGGGCTACAAGCTCAAGGAGTGGCAAGACGGTAGCGGAAACACTGTGGCCACCACTCCTGTATATACAGCCACCATCGGCGGACCTACGACCGTGAATGCCGTGTTTGCCCCCGTAGAGACCTATACTCTCACCGTGAACAAGAGCGGAGAGGGTGCCAAATGGGGCGAGGTAACACTCTCGCCCGAACCCGTCAACGGGAAATATGATGCCGGCACAGAGGTGACACTGACCGTGGTGCCCAACCCTGTGACCAACTTCCTGACCTGGGAGACGGGAAGTGCCGAGACCAGTCGCATAGTAACCATCGAGGGCAACACGGAGGTGACGGCCTCGTTCGACGTCATTCCCTTCATCGTGGCATGGGATTTCAATACCGACAAGAACTCCTCACGCGGCAACAGACCGGCAGACTATGCCTTTGCCACGGACAATACCGGCGTGATGATGTTCTACGAAGGCAGCCAATGCGCCGCCACCAACTGGGGCGGAGGCAAGGCTTCGTTCGGCGGAACGGAGCGATGGGCGGCACGCCGCTACACAGACTACAGCAAGGAGGAGCAGATTCCACGCGCCTTTGTGGCCGCATTCAGCGTGAAAGACTACGACAAAATACGCATCCACAGCCTTGTGGCAGCCAACAACTCCTGCGTGCGCCAGCGCCAACTGCTGCAGTTGAGCACCACAAGCAGTACGGAGGGCTTTGCCACACTGACCACACTGACCCTGACAGAGAACCCCAGCGCCGACTGGCAGGCCTTGGACTATGATTTAGACACCAAGGACATGGACGGCATGGTGTATATCCGATGGATAGAAGACGAGACAAGTGACTTCTTCGACGGCGGCAATCACACCACAACGGAGGGCTTCTACCTGGCAGACGTCATCATCTATGCCGAACAGAACATCGCGGACGATACAGAGGCTCCGCAACTTGTGAGCAGTTCACCGGCCGAAGGTGGCACGGGAGCATCAGCCAGCGGCAACATCGTGCTCAGCTTCAACGAGCGTGTCAAAGCCGGCACGGGCAGCGTAACCCTGAACGGTGCCACTCTCAACGGCTCGTTTGGAAGCAAGAGCGTCACATACGCATACCACGGACTGGAATATGGCAAGCAATATACCCTGAACATCGGCGAGAACGCCATCACCGACCTGAGCGGCAATGCCTTCCCCGCACGCAGCATCACCTTCACAGTGATGGAACGACCCGTGCCCGCTCCCAAGGTGTTTGATGCCGTAGTGGCACAAGACGGATCGGGCGACTACGCCACAGTGCAGGCCGCCATCGACGCTGCTCCGGCCAATCGCATTGCGCCCTGGCTCATCTTTGTGAAGAACGGCGAGTATGAAGAACTGGTCACCATCCCCCAGACCAAGCCCTTCATCCATCTCATCGGTCAGGACAAAGAGAAGACTATCATCAAGTTCTTCATCAACAATGGCGGCAGCAGCGACGTGGGTTACGAATACTCCACCAACAATCCCGCATCAAAGACCTATGGCAAGCAGGCGGTAGTGCAGGTGAACGGCACCGACTTCTATACAGAAAACATCACCTACTTCAACCGTTGGGGCGTGGAGAAGCAGTCTGGACCCATGGGACTGGCCATGAGTTCGCGTGCAGACCGCCAGGCTTTCAACAACTGTAGTTTCCGTTCCTATCAAGACACCTGGTACACCGACGTGCGCAATGCCAGTGCCCGCCAGTATGTGAACAACTGTCTCATCGAGGGAGCCGTTGACTTCTACTATGGCGCAGGCGACAACTATATAGAGAACAGCACCTTCCGCCTGGCTCGCGAGGGCAGTGTGATTGTGGCACCCAGCCACCAGGCAGGCACCAAGTGGGGCTATGTGATGATGAACAACACCATCGATGGCAAGGGCGGTAAGAACTCTCTGGGCCGCGCATGGCAAAACCAGCCCATCGCAGTGTGGATAAACACCACACTGAAGACCACTCTGGCACCCGAAGGCTGGAACGAATGGCACATCGCCCCGAAGCTCTTTGCAGAATACAATACCACCGATGCCGACGGCCAGCCCGTTGATCTGAACAACCGACGCACCACCTATACCGTGGATGAAGACAAGTTGGCGGCAGACGAGACCAACCCCGTGAAGCGCCAGGCTGTGCTCAGTGCCGAAGAGGCCGCACGATACACCTACGAGGCAGTGACCTCGGGCAATGACGGTTGGCATCCGCGCAAGTTGTTCGAGGCTGTGGAAGCTCCTGCCAATGTGGCCTATACACGGGGAAAACTGGTGTGGGAGGCCGCTGCATACGCCATCTGTTACCTGATTATAGACGCTGACGGACAGGTTATAGCCATCACCAAGGACACGGAATATACCATTTATCAGAAGGGTATATACACCATCCAGTCGGTCAACGAATATGGAAGTTTGGGAGGAAAGACGAGTTTTGAAGTGACCGACAACATGGCCACGGGCATACAGAGCACATACTTGCGCCGACAGACGAAGGGAAACGAGGCGTTCGGCCTCAACGGATGTCCGGCCGCAAGGGACGCCCAAGGCATAATGATTATCAACGGAAAAAAGACTATAAGCAAACATACAAATGAATAAAATGAAGCTATCATTGAAGAAAATGAAGGCCGCATTGACCATGCTGGCTTGCCTATCGAGCTCCACAGCGGCATTGGCCATCCAAACAGAAGTGGCCCACTGGGAGTTCTCTACCGGATATGACATGGAGAAAACTGGCACCACGGCAGTGTTTACCCCGAACACGCTGGGATGGGCGCACATTGCAAACACCCCCTGGAGCAGCACACAGCCCTACTTTCAGCCCAACCATTGCGCACTGATGCCGGAACAATGCCTTGTGACGGTGCACACCAGCAACGGCAAATGGGAAGTGACAAGCAGCGGCTCCGGTCCCAACTACCTGTTGAGACTGAACACTGCCTCTACCGATAAGTTCACCGCCAAGAGCGACTATGCAGACGGAAGCAAGCACGACCAGTATTTCGAGGTGTCGATGCCCACCACTTCCCTGAGCAATCTCAAACTGAACTTCGCCATCGGCGACGGCAGTAGCTCTGCCACCAAGTTCGGTGTGGTTTACTCTGTGGACGGAGGACAGACGTGGACGGTGCTCAACGACTATGTAGCAGGCTCGCATTGGAACACGTATGTGGACGCCAACTATGACCTGCAGGCCAACAACAAGGAGAAACTCATCGTGCGTATGCTGATACAGTCGGCCACAAAGACCAGCAACTACAACCTGAAATACCTCAACGTGCTGGCAGAAGACACGCAGGCACCCACACTGGCCGCCACCACACCAGCCGACGGTGCCACCGGCGTATTGCCCACTGGCAAGGTGACTCTGCTGTTCAGCGAGGGAGTGAAGGTGAAAGAGAACACAGTGGCCACACTCAAGAACCATGCCACCGGCAAGACAAGCACCATCGCACCTGCCGTGAGCAACAACAAAGTGTCGTTTGCCTATGCCGACCTCGACCTCACCACCTCATACACACTCACACTTCCTGCCAACACGGTTTCCGATTTGGCCAACAATGTGATAGACCAACCCATCAGCATTGGCTTCACCACCGGATACACACGTCCGGTACCGCCGCCCGTACTCAGCAGTAATAACCGCCTGTGGTATCATCGTCCGGCCACCTACTGGGAAGAAGCACTGCCTTTAGGCAACGGAAGATTGGGCGCCATGGTGAGCGGCGGAGTGGCCAAAGACACGCTTCAGCTGAACGAAGACACCTTCTGGGGACAGTCGCCCAACAGGAACCACAACGCCAAAGCCAAGGATGTGCTGAAGCAAGTGCAGCAATACATATTTAATAAGAACTATGAGGCCGGTCAGAAATTAGCCATCCCCAACTGGATGTCAGAGGGCTCGCATGGTGCGCAATCTGTCTCTTATACACATCTCCGAGCCCACGAGACAGGCAGAAATCTC
>CALZNR010000154.1 GCA_945827565.1 uncultured Prevotella sp. | reverse complement strand
ACACACTGCATATCGTCGGCAGCGTCAGATGTGTATAAGAGACAGGATATGGTGGATGCTTTGCAGAAGCGTCACGACTTCTTCACTGAGAACGGATGTAAATTGAGCGACCACGGCATTGAAGAGTTCTATGATGAAGAATATACAGACTCGCAGATAGAGACTATCTTTGCTAAGGCAATGAGTGGACAGCAGTTGTCCAACTATGAGGTGCGTCAGTACAAGAACTGCTTCCTTACCCGCATGGCAGAGATGGACGCTGAGGCCGATTGGACACAGCAGTTCCACTATGGTGCCATCCGCGACAACAATACATTGATGTACAACCAACTGGGTCCCGACACTGGTTTCGATTCTATTGGAGAGTTCACCACAGCTAAGGCAATGAGCAAGTTCCTGAATAAGCTTAATATGGAAGGCAAACTCACCCGTACCATCCTTTACACCCTCAACCCCTGTGCCAACGAAGTGATTGCCACCATGCTTGGCAACTTCCAGGGTGGATGTCCTGGCAAGATTCAGTTTGGTTCTGGATGGTGGTTCAACGACCAGCTGGATGGTATGACTCGTCAGATGAATGCCCTTTCAGTACTTGGCTTGCTGAGCCGTTTCGTGGGTATGCTCACAGACTCTCGCTCGTTCTTGAGCTATCCTCGTCATGAGTACTTCCGCCGTTTGCTCTGCAACATCCTTGGCAACGACGTTGAAAAGGGCTTGCTGCCCAACGATCAAGAGGTGCTCAGCCGCATGGTAGAGGACATATCTTACAACAATGCCAAGAACTACTTCAAGTTCTATTGATTGCATCGCAAATTGAAATAGCAATCCAGCTTTCCAAGAATAAAGGAAAACTTTTGGATTAAGAAATTTATATGGAACGTTAAAGCGGTTGAAGAAGCCTACTCCTTCAACCGCTTTTAATTTTCTGTCACTTTTTTCTATGTTCTCCAAAAATCTTACGAGATTGGCTGCTCGTAGGTGCAACCCACATTATCTGTGCAACTCTATTCAAAGTAAACGTGAATAAAATACAGTCCGGCAAGGATGAATAGGATGGCAACGAAGCGATTGAGACGTTGCTGAAGTGCCTGTATCTTAGTATAAATTCCGGAAATGTTAGACATACTGCGGGCGATAATCCACAACACTACAATCACAGGCAGTCCTGTGGCTATGGCATAGAGTGCGGGTAGGGCATAACCTCCTGTAGTGGTGGCAGACATGGGGATGAGAAGCCCGAAAAACATAAAGGCACTGGCGGGACAGAACGCCATGGCAAACACCATGCCCAAAAACACGCTGCCCCACGCTCCCCGTAGCCATTCGGCCTTATCGGTCATGTTTTTCCCCAATTTGCAAGTGTGCAGATGGTTGTCAAGCAACATCAATATGCCTATTGCCAGCAGCAAGGGAGCCAGCAGCCATTCGCCCCATTGACTTACTGTGGCTTGCAGGTGGAGTGTATCTAAACCACTGTGCAACATATAGATAAGCAGTGCTCCAAGTGAAGTGTACGACAGCACACGCCCCAAGATATAGAGCACGCCATACAGGAATATGCGCTTCTTGCTTTTCATGTTTTTGCCGATAAATCCTATGGCAGTGATATTGGTAATCAACTGACAGGGGTTTACCGCAGTAAACAGTCCGAGCAGCAGTGCTGTAAATATGGGTACATTGCAGTAGTCCAACCATGTTTGCAATAATTCCATCTGTGCTGTTTAAGTGGTTTTTGTTGAGATGTATTCGAGTTTCTTTCAGAGTGCCTTCCACGGAGGCTTCCCCGAAGGTATGTGTCATATTGCCCCTTGTTTGCATTGATTTTTGCAAAAAGTGAGGCTGCAAAATTACTAATTATGGATGACGGGTGCAAATTTTTCGGCTGACAAAAAGCATTGGTATCTCATATTTTTTTGTTCATTTGCCTATGATTATTTGATTCCGTTTGCCAGTTACACCAATTATATTTACCTTTACACTGGAATTTGAGCTAATATGAATAAAACAATCAAAACAATGAGATTTCTCTTGACATTGGTAGTATGTATAGCCATCAAGGTGCAGGCTACTGATACAGGAAATGTGTTCTGCTGGTACAATGGTGAACCCCATATTAGTTACTCGTTGAGCAAGCACGTATCGCCCGTGGTGACTACGGCAATACAGATGTGGGGTGAGGATATGATGGATGTAACGGGAGCCGCATTGAGAAAAGAAGACACCGGTGCCAAGGTGCGCATCATACAATTGGACAAGGACAAGGGTGCTGCAAAGCTATTGAAGTCTGCTGGCATTGATGCAGGGAAACTCAAGGAGCAGAAGGATGCTTTCTGCATCAAAGTGAACGGCAACCAACTGATAGTGGTGGGTAGCAACGGCCGAGGAACAGCCTATGGCATCCTGGAACTGTCGCGTATGGCAGGAGTGTCGCCGTGGAAATGGTGGGCTGACGAACTGCCAGAGAAACGTGGAAGACTTACACTTCCTGCAGATTTCCAAACAGAGCAAAGTCCATCGGTGGAATACCGTGGTATCTTTCTCAATGATGAGGACTGGACGCTACAGCCGTGGTGCTGGCGTACTTTCTCTCCTGCCAAGTCTGGGATGATAAGCGCCCAGGCATATAAGCAGGTGTTCAAATTGTTGATGCGCCTAAGGGCCAATGCCATCTGGCCTGCCATGCATGGCTCGTCGATACCTTTCTTCTATGTTCCCGGGGCCAAAGAGGCGGCGGACTCTTGTGGCATTGTCATTGGCACATCGCACTGCGAACCGATGATGCGCAATAATGTTGGGGAATGGAATATCAAGGAGCGCGGAGCCTATAACTATGTCAACAATAGGGAAAGAGTGCAAAACTATTGGATAGAACGTCTGAAGGAGTCTGGAAAGTATGAGAATATCTACACCATAGGTATGCGTGGCATCCACGATGGAGCCATGGAAGGCGTGGGCAAGAAACTGGACAATCAGACTGCGGCTTTGCAGCAAGTAATCGATGACCAAAGGGAGATGCTTCAAAAATATGTCAACAAACGGGTGGAAGAGATTCCACAACAGTTTGTACCCTATAAGGAGGTGCTGCAGGTGATGGAAAACGGTTTAGTGGTGCCCGACGACGTGATGCTTACCTGGTGTGATGACAATTACGGCTACATGACCCGATTAAGTGACTCGTTGCAGCAGAAGAGAAAGGGTGGGGCAGGTGTATATTATCACCTGAGTTATTGGGGCCGGCCTCACGATTATCTATGGCTTTCCACCACACAGCCCGGACTTATCTACAATGAGATGCGTGAGGCCTATGATCACAATGCCCGAAGATTGTGGATAGCGAATGTGCACGATCCGAAGACTGCCGCCTACGACCTTGAACTTTTTCTTGACATGGCTTGGAATATCCATTCCATCCAGCCTAACACCATCTTCAATCATCAACTTCGGTGGCTTTGCCGAGAGTTTGGAAAGCAGGCTGGCGAACGCTTATTGCCTGTGATGCAGGAGTTCTATCGACTGACTGCCATACGCAAGCCTGAGTTTATGGGATGGACACAGGTGGAGCTTGACAAGAGCAAATACCCCAGAGGATGGTCGGATGTGAGGGATACAGAATTCAGTCTCACTGCCTTTGGTGGCGAACTCGACCGTTATCTCACTGACTGGCGCAAGGTTTCCGAAGCATTGGAAGAGATAGAAAAAATGCTGCCAGAGGGTCGCCGTGCCACCTACTTCTCACATGTGAAGTATCCCGTACTTTCGGCGGCTGCCATGAGCCGTAAAATGCTGGAGGCACAGATGGCAAGAACTATTGCCAGGATTGACAACGGACCAAAGCGCTGGCAGCGCGACGAAGCTCTAATGACAGCGTGTGCCAAAAGTCAGGCAGCCTATCAGCAAATACGTAGCCTCACCACCTATTATAATAATCAGTTGGCAGACGGCAAATGGCGGCACTTGATGGTTGACAATCCGCGTGACCTTTATGTATTCTATGCTCCGAAACTGCCTATGCTGCTGACCGACAAGGAGGTGGATAAGTACAAAAACCATTCAGACAACAATGGGCATGAAATAGTCAACGACGGAAGCTATATCGCTCGCAATGCCTGTCAGTGGGACAAGGCTGGTGAGGGGGCTGTCTGCGTGCAGGCGTTGGGACATTCCATGAATGCTGTGCGCCTGCCCAAGGGAAGTTCGCTCACCTACACATTCAACTGTGAAAAAGAGGGAAATGCCCTTCTGTACTTGGCACTCATCCCCACCCAGCCTAATGATAAGGGCGACCTGCGCTTCTCTGTGAGTATTGATGGTGGTGAGCCCAAGGTGTTCAGTCTCAAGGAACCTTTCCGCTCCGAACGTTGGAAGCAGAATGTGCTTCGCCAGCAGGCAATAAGAGAACTCCCCATGAGCATTGCAAAAGGTAAGCATACGATGACCGTCAAAGCATTGGACAATCATATTGTCTTTGACCAGTGGATGCTTGACCTGTCTCTTATACACATCTGACGCTGCCGACGATATGCAGTGTGT
>CALZNR010000153.1 GCA_945827565.1 uncultured Prevotella sp. | reverse complement strand
CTGTCTCGTGGGCTCGGAGATGTGTATAAGAGACAGCCCTGCAAATGAAATATTCTGCATGTTGGCAAGGAACTTGGAGATAATATCAGGACGCTCAGCAAAGAGGGAGTCGATATTCTTGGCAAGATTCTCCTTGGTCACAGGCTTGTATTTGGCATAGATATCCATCAGATAGGAGCCATCGCCACCGATGAAGAAATCCTCCACTGCCTTATCCACAGGAACGAACATGGCACCAAGGTCTTTCAGTGAGTTGTCACCACCGCTGGTAGAGGCCACCTGATAAGCATTCCATCCCGGATCAAACTTCAGCAAGGCACTGAAGGGCTGCTTGTCGGGATCCACGCTCAACACTTTGTTTTGAGAATTCTTGCTGAAATAACGTTTCTCAAAGATGGAGTCGATGGCAGGCTTGCCATACTGTATGGCGGCTGCATTATACTTTTGCGTCACAGCATTGTTGTAGAAGGGAGCAGAGAAGTAATCCAACATGCGGCTGATGAGCGAGGTTTCTGCATCCCTCTTGAGTTCCTGTGCCAGGTTACCGGGAGGAAGCAGCACGTCGCGCACCTGATGAACATAGCCGTTCTGGCAGGTCAGACCTTCTGCATACGAACCCTTGGTGATGACAGGATTATTGAAAATGTAGGTGGCACCTGCGGTATAAGGTTCACCAGTAAGTATTTGGAAGTCGCTTCCTTCGCCCTGCATGGTGATGGCATTGCTCACCATATACTCACGGGTGAGGTGCACCATCATGGGGGTGGTGGCATCCGACACAAGGTCGATACCTTTGGCATAATACTTCTCCCAATAACGGTTGTTCTCGGGCATGCTCGCAGCACCGTAAATATGACTGATGGTATCGGTCACATCCACACGTGTGTTGTGCTTGAGAGCCACACCCTTGACAATAGATCCATTGCTGTACGTATTAGACAGCATGTTGATCAGCATGGCATTTTCGAGCAATGAAGAGTTGAGCAAGAGATTCTTTTGTGCTTGCGTCAGTTCCTCATACGAGTGGACGCCCCACACATTGTCTTGGAAGAAGCGCTGGAAAGCCTCATCGTTGGCAGGGAACACGGTAATACTACCTGTTCGACTAAACAAGTCGGTCTGACCCAGGTCGTCAATCAGCCGCAAGTAATAACTGAACGAGCCTGTAAGAGCATCTTGTTTAGGATTCTGCAACTCTGAATAGATGCTACCTCCAAGCCATTCCGGCTTTGATTCCGCATCCACTTCTTCATTCTTGTCGATACAAGAAGTCATCCATCCTGTAAGCAGGAGAGAGACACAGAAAAAGAGTTTCTTCATAGTTTTGTAGTTAGTAATATTTGATTTTTGTTAATTATTCGCAGGGATAGTCGTAGTTCAACTTGCAAAATAACAAAAAATAATCAAATTATGAAAATATTTCCCCCATGAAAAAATGCCCACTCTCCAATTTTTTTGATAAGATGAGAAGATGAAACCAAATTCGTTGAAATAATACGCAAGGAAAGTGCAGCAAAGGAAGTGCAGAAACAATACGCAAGAGGAGCGCAACCTATGCGATTGCGCTCCCCTGATTATCGGAGTTACGTTTGGCAGGTTCCACTGCCAATGTTTACTCTATCGAAGTGGTTGATTATTTCACCACATACTTCTTGTTGTTGAAGATGTAGAGACCAGCGGGCAGGTTGTTCAAGCTCTGGATGCTGTTTGCCACCTTCACACCATTGAGGTTATATACTCCGTTGGCAACATTCATCTTCACCACATCACCCTTCACGGTATTGATACCAGTGATGACATTGACGAGTTGTTCTGCCAATTCATCCACAAAGGCTGTAGCATTGACCAGTGCGGTGAGTTCCTGAGCGGTAGTAGCACCGTTGAGTTCCTCAGCAGAAGCCAAACGACGCTCAAGGCGGTTTGCGATGTTAGGCATACCAAACAGGTCGGCACCTGCTATGCCACCATTACGATAGCTTTCAAGTGTGGTCTTAGCAGCCTGCTGTACTTCCAAGCACTCTGCCTTGGCAGCAGCGATAGCAGCAGTAGCATCACCATAGTACTCTACTTCTGTATCACCTATTGCAAAGGCGTTGGCACCCTTACCGCCAATCTGACCTACCGAGCACAAACCGAACTCTACAGTCTCTTCACCTTCGGCAGCCTTGTTATAGAACACGGTGTAAGCACCTGCCATATAGCCATTGACATTGGTCTTGCTGGTGGGCCATTCTACCAAGCGGCTCCATACATAGGTTGAGTCGGGAGCACCGGCAGGACCGAACATCAGCTTCACCTGAGAGTTGCTGAACAGGGTATCAGCCACCTCATCCTTCACAGTGATAACCATCGGACCACCCTCAGAAGCCTCTACAAAGCTATAAGTAGTGTGTTCGTTGAATGCGTATGCACGGGCATTGAATGCGTAGAGACCTGCGTTGCTCACGTTCACCTCCTGCTTCAACTGAGACTCGGGTGAAGCAGTCTGGCCACGCCATACACGAGCCTTATTGCCACTTATGAAGCCTTCAGCCTGCTTACCAGTCTCCACCTTGAATGCCTCTGAAGAAGAAGAAACATAGGTAGAAGTCCAGCCAGAGAGACCGTTAGAGAAGTCACCATTGGTGATAGCTACCTCGATAGGCATATCGAAGCTCACATTGCCCAACATGAATTTCTCACGGGTAGTGTCCAGATTGGTGAGCAGCTCCTTATAAACCAGGATTTCTGCCTGAATAGTAGCATCGTCGTCAAGAGTGCTGTAGGTAGCCAAGCGGTTCTTGGCATTGTCGATGGCAGCCTGATAGTTGGTTCTGGCTTCACCAGTCACTGACTTATAGTCCTCAGAAGCAATCAGAGCCTCATGTTCGGGCAGTGCATCCTTCAGAGCAATCACAGACTCGCAGTAGCCATATACATTCTGGATGCCCTTGCGCACCTGCTTCATGGCATTGTCGAGCACGGTAGGCAGGTCGCCGTCAGTCAAGTCATCCACAGCCACTTCGTTGCCGTCGGCATCCACCTTGAGCAGAGAAGCCTGATAGATGGCATCCACTGCAGTGATAGAGTCATTGAGCTGAGCCATACCCCACTTATAGATATCGGTCTTGGCAGCTACCACCTTGGCACTGTCGAGCATCACCTTGAGGGCATTCTGTGCAGTAGCAATCTTAGCAACGAGGTTCGAGTGGTCTAACATTGCCTTGGTAAGACCCACCTTACGGATATCAAAGTGGCTAAACATCACCTGTCCTCCCCACTTCTGACCTACCTGCTCTTCAGCCAAGGTGAAGTCCCAACCGAACTTGTTCTCGGTAGCACCCTCAGGCACATCATAAATCATATAGAAGGTGCGGTAGCGCTGTGTGGGCACAGAGTCGAGCACCAAAGTCTTGTCGCCACCAAAGAGAGACACAGTCTTCACATTGTAGTTTACGTTGGGGTGATAGTTGTAGCCATTGGTGCTGCGCTTGCTGATCATGGTGTAGCCCATTACATCCATCTTGATGAGGTACTTACCAGGACCGAACACACCTGCAGCCTCCTTGGTCACAGTACCGCTGGAGTTGGGGATATCAAAGCCACCACCAATCTGGAGTTCGATACGTGCCTTGTCCTCATCGGTATAAACGTTGTTGCAGTGGAAGATACGTCCGCCTGTGAATGCCCAGTCACCAATCTGTGTGGCCTTCTGGTACTTGGTACCGTTGTTCCAGTGAGTGAAAGAAGAAAGGATGGAAGCTGCATTGGCATCGAGATAAGCCTCTGTGGTTTCATCAATGAGATCCAAGCAAGCCTGCATCTCATCAGGACTTTCAGGATCTGCATACTCTCCTGCCAAATAGCCCTGAATGAAAGCCAGATTCTCGTTCAAAGCATCCTGACCTTCGGTAAAGACACCACTTGCGATCAGGCCGTTCAGATAATCCATCTTATTGGCTGCCAAACGGTCGTCGAACACCTCATCACACTTGTTGATAGAGAAGTTGGCAAAGCGGGTGCCTTCTGCTACACGGTCGAAATACATCACCAGATAATCATCGGCGTTGAGCAGCACAGTGTCGTTGATCACAGACCATTCTTCACCGAAACCGCCACCATCGCTCACCTGACGGCCCACAGTCTCGCGTGTACCATCCTGATTCACGAAGAAGCCATAGTAACCAGCATCTCCTTTCACGTCGCCAATCACGCTCATTGCGGGACCGCACACCATGTAAGAGATCACATACAGACCGCCACCGCTCAGGTCGCCATCTGCCTTCCATACACGAGACAGCTCATAACCAGAGGCTGACTTGTTGCACTGCAACACATTCTCTTGATTAGGACCTGCTGCCTCTACTATTTCCCAAGCCTCGTTGCTCACAGCGCCACCATCGGTACCGTTGTCAAAGCCTTCGAATGCGTTGGAGAAATCACCGTTCACCACTGCATTGGGAGCGGTGGTCTTCAACTTGGCAATGTTTGTATAAACATACTGACCCTGGTCTGTCTCTTATACACATCTGACGCTGCCGACGATATGCAGTGTGTAG
>CALZNR010000152.1 GCA_945827565.1 uncultured Prevotella sp. | reverse complement strand
TACACACTGCATATCGTCGGCAGCGTCAGATGTGTATAAGAGACAGATGCCTACGCTCTTTATATTTTTGAGCCAGGCAGGATCTATCTCCTCTGGTCCCTCTATCAGGTGGCTGTTGGCATTCACCCTGAGACACTCCTCATAGAGCACCCTGCCGTTGCTGCTCTTTCTGCCACATACAAAGAGCACCAAATCGTGCTGACCAGCAAACTGCGACACGTTGGGCATACGGTTTGCCACCTGTCTGCAAATGGTATCAAAACTCTGAAACACTGCGGTGGGCGCAATCTGCTGCTGGATATAGTTGATGATTCGATGAAACTCGGCGAGCGAATTGGTGGTCTGCGAATAGAGGTAGATGTCTTTGTTGAAGTTGAGTTGTGCCACATCCTCAAAATGAGCGAGCACAATGGCTTTACCTTTGGTCTGCCCCACCAATCCCAGCACTTCTGCATGTCCGGGTTTGCCAAAGATCACTATCTGTGCATCGGGATTCTTGTCGCACTGCTGTTTGATGCGCCTCTGCAGTTGCAGCACCACTGGACAGGTTGCATCTATGATCTCTATGCCATTGCGTTCTGCCATCAGGTAGGTTTCGGGTGGTTCGCCGTGGGCTCTGAGCAGTACTTTCACACGATGCAACTGTGCCATCTCCTCATGGTTGATGGTTTTCAGGCCCATTCTGAACAGTCGTTCACACTCCATACTGTTGTGCACGATATCTCCCAAGCAATAGAGGGCATTGCCTTTTGCCAGTTCCTCCTCAGCCTTGTTGATAGCAGTGGTCACTCCAAAGCAAAAGCCACTGCCGCTGTCTATTTCTATCTGTAACATTTCTCTTCAATATGTCATTACAAAGCCATTCCCCGTTCTTTTTTATAGTATATATCAAGCAGGTCGGCAGCAGCCATAAACGAGGTCTTTTCTCCTGTCAGTACCAGTTTTTCTGCCTGTTGCAGGCGCTGCTGCATCTCTCTGTTGTTATAGAAATGGTTGCGCAGATGCTCGTTGATAGTCTCATACATCCAGTACTTTGCCTGTTCGTTACGGCGATATTCAAAATAGCCGTTGCCTTTCACAAAGTCGATATACTGATACACCATGTCCCACACCTCACGGATGCCAAGTCCATAGAAGCCGCTGTAGCAGAGCACCTGTGGTGTCCATCCGCTCTCGTGAGGAGGAAAGAAGTGCAAGGCATTCTTCAAACTGGTGGCTGCCAGATGACATTTGTCCACATTGTCGCCATCACATTTGTTGATAACAATGCCATCGCTTATTTCCATGATGCCTCGCTTGATGCCCTGCAGTTCGTCGCCCGTTCCTGCCACCTGTATCAGCAGGAAGAAGTCCACCATGGAATGGCAGGCAGTCTCGCTCTGCCCCACACCCACCGTCTCCACAAAAATCTTGTCAAAGCCAGCGGCTTCGCACAGGATGATGGTCTCTCTCGTTTTGCGTGCCACGCCACCCAGCGAACCTGCTGAAGGACTGGGACGGATGAATGATTTGGGATGCTGTGCCAGCTTCTCCATCCTGGTCTTGTCACCGAGAATACTTCCTTTGCTGCGCTCACTGCTGGGGTCGATGGCAAGTACCGCCAGCTTACCCCCATACTGTTGCAGCACATGGATGCCAAATTCGTCGATAGAGGTAGATTTCCCTGCACCGGGCACTCCACTGATACCCACTCTCACTGAGTTGCCACTATAGGGCAGGCACTTTTCTATCACCTCTTGTGCCATACTCTGATGGTCGGGATTCACACTTTCCACCAGTGTCACGGCACGGCTCAACACAGTCACATCTCCTTTGACAATACCTTCCACCATCTCTGCGGGTGACAGTTCACGGCGCTTCACACGCTGCCGCTTCAGATAGGGATTCACTATAGATGGCTGTGCCACCCCGTCGTTGACGGTCAGTCCTTTATATGCTTCGTTGTTTTCTGGATGTTCCATATCATTTGGCATTTACGGTTATCGTTACATGTGGTTTGTCGGGGTCGTTGGTAATCATCAGCACACGAGGCTTGGTGCGTACCTTTGCCAGTTCGCTGCGCACGGCAGTGATACGTAGTTTGGCAGTAGCCCCGGGTGGCAGCACACTCTTCGAGAGTTCCACACGCAGTCCGGCAGTGAAGAGTTGCAGCGAAGAGATTTTCAGACTACTACGTCCTGTGTTGGTGATGATGATTTCACCCTTTTTCTTTGATTTCTTTCCAAACGCGATGTTCAGTTGTTCGGCAGATAGTGACATGTGGGGTGCCATTTGCTTCTGCATACCCTGATAGAGCGAAAGGTCAGGCAGCAACACCGCCGAAGCCACCACCTCATTATCGGCACTCACCTTGTCGCCCGGTTTATTGGCAAGGTGCAGCGAGGTTTGCGTCAGTCCATAGTCGCGCAGTTTTTCCGAGAGCAGTGTCACCACCATCTTTCCTGTCTTCCCAGGTGCCAGATGCTCGGGCTGCATGGTGGCAACAAGGTAATTGGGCAGGTGCATCATATTGGGCGACAGCATGGAGGTACCGTTGTTCACCATACGTATCTCCTGGGTGGGATGCTCACCTTTGTTCACATTTTCAAACTCCAGATCAAGCCTATCCACACACAGATTGCCCACGGTGTAGGGATAACTCTTGGAGTAATCCACATAATCCGCCAGCACCACGCCTTTCATTCTGAGATACACAGGTTTGTCTGAGGCGTTGGTATATAGCCCCACCGTTTTATTGAAATGTCCTAGTTGGCGTGCATCATAGGTAAGACTCACCGTGAAGCGGTCGCCTCCGTTGATACCTTCGGTGGGATATTTGACATCAATACATCCGCAATCGGTATGTGCCTTGTGGATATACAACTTCTTGCCGCCCTTGTTTCGCAGCTCAAAGGTAGCAGTCACTGGCACTTCATAGGCTGCCTTTCCGCAATCCACCTCTCCCTTCACAATGGTCAGGCGCTGTGCCTCTGCATAGACTGGCAACAGGGTCAGTGCCAGTGTCAGGCATCCTGCACCGCATTGTTTCAATAGATGGGTTATGAGTTTTTCTTTCATCTTTTCTTTTTTATGTTTCCGATAGACAACATACATGTCTCTTCATGTTCTTCATTACTTGCTGCTTCCCGTCTGGGTGCCTGACACATTCAGGGTGAGTACGCCCTCCGTAGCCCTGTAGGCTGGAGCATAGGTACAGGTGGCAGTACAACTGCCTGTGACATATTGCCCGCTGAGATCCACATAATATTCCGTTTCAATCACACGCGTGCCCTTACGCAGATGATCTATACGATAGGTGGTTTGGCGGTCGCCCACCGAAACATAGCAGCCGTTGCGATAGCCACTCAGCTGCACCACAGGTTCCAAGCAGGCGGCACGATGGTCTTCGATGCTCACAAAGTCGAGGTCGCGTTTGCTCTGCACGGTGATGCGCACCACCACCTTGTCGCCCACCTTGAGTTTGCCTGCCGCCACCACCTCACGCTTCACAGTGATGTCGCCTTGTGTGCGTTCTATCTGTGTTGCGGGCAGGGTGTACGAAGCATATACGGCTCCCCACGACACACCTTGCGAGGATTTCTTTACCTGCAACTGTTTTCCTGTAGGAGCAGATATTTCTGTCTTCACATATCCCAAGAAGGAGGTGGAAGCCGACAGTTCCAGTGGTTTTCCATCTATCCTCAACTCGGAAGGCTCACCCATTTGCAGACTCCCTGTATTGCCTTGCAGAAAGGCATGGATGGCATTGACGGTGTTCACAGGCGTGGTCCATTGCTGGGTGCGCTTCTCTTGTAGCAGCCAGCGTTGCATCTCTTGCAGGGTCAGAGTATCGGCAGGGGTCAGGGCTGCCATGGCTTCTATGGCCGCCGTTTGGGTAGGTATGCGGTAATCACACCAACTGTAGGGGGCTCTTCGGGTGTCGTAATAGCGGCCCATCTCCTCCTGATACACCGTATATTCCTTCAGGCTCTTCACATACTCCCCTGCCCTCTTTGTTTCGCCAAAGGCATGGAGTATCAGGGAACTCATTGCCTTGTCGTAGAGGGTTTGCGATTTGATTTCCTTCTTCAGCAGGGGCAGCAGATAGGTCAGGTCGCCACGCACAGAGGCGGTGCCAAGTTGAGGGGCGATGGCATGGATATACATCCACTTCAGGGTGGTGGTACTGAGCGATGGCTCCCACTTGTTTTTCTTCTCATCTGCCTTCATCCTGTTCACCATGCGGTGCATCTCTGCATCAAGATATGCCACACTCTTCTTCCACAGCCCACTGAGCTGTGAACTCATGGCTTTCTTGCCTGCCATGCGCTGCAATCTGCTCAACAGCAGTGCCACCTCGGTGGTTACATACTCGTTGCCGTTCATTCCCTTACACCAGGCAATGGAGCCGTTGCCCTGCTGCAAAGCACACAGACGCCCTGTCAGTGTTTCCTGCGCCTGTCTCATCCGGTTGTCATCTGCCAGCCAGACCAGTCGGCGCACCTGCTCATCCTGTTGTGGCTCTTGCTGCCATTGCATGATGGCGGTTCTCCTGTCTCTTATACACATCTCCGAGCCCACGAGACAGGCAGAAATC
>CALZNR010000151.1 GCA_945827565.1 uncultured Prevotella sp. | reverse complement strand
CTACACACTGCATATCGTCGGCAGCGTCAGATGTGTATAAGAGACAGCTCTCAGTTCGTGGCGGGTAAAGAGTTTCAAATCCACCAGCACCTGGTCGTTGCGCGAACGCCCGCTGTGAATCTTCTTGCCCATATCGCCCAGTTTGCGGGTGAGCAGCATCTCCACCTGCGAGTGCACATCCTCCACATCGGCTTCTATCTCGAACTCTCCCCGCTCGCACTGTGCGTAGATATTGCGCAGTTCTGCCAGCAGCGGTTCCAGTTCGGCAGCCTCGAGCAGTCCAATGCTCTGCAGCATAGTGATGTGTGCCATAGAGCCCAGCACATCGTATCTGGCAAGATAGAGGTCCATCTCGCGGTCACGCCCCACGGTGAAGCGCTCTATCTCCTTGTTCACTTCAAAATTCTTCTCCCAAAGTTTCATCCTTTTATCTTACTTTTACGGCAGCAGCCTTCAGCCCCCACCTTATTCGTACCTGATACTTGCCAGTGCATCGGCCACCTTTTCCACGGCATCCTTCAGCGGACCGCTCACCATGGCCTTAAGCATCAGCGGGATGTCGGCCTCTACAGTGACCTTCATCTTGCTTGATGTTTCGGTTACGGGCAGCATCTGCACCCACAAGAAGAAGGGCATGGGCGACTGCACGGTTTCAAACTTCACGCACTTGGGCTCTTCCCTGTTCACTATTCTCAGACGTATCTCTCCCACCGGAGGCACATTGACTGCCACCGAGTCTGCATCAAACACAAACTCCTTCACCTTGTCGGTAGGCACCCTGTCGCGCACCTTCTCCAAGTGAGAGAGGTCGCTGATGCTGCGATACACCGCAGTCTGAGAGTATGGAATCTGCTTGACGCTGCTTTCAAACTTGCTCATATCCTATTTTTTCCAGTTAGCGGGGTCTTTTCTCCATTCGTTGAGCACCTCCACATCGTCGGCGCTGACATAGCCTGTTGCCACAGCCTGCTCCACCACATGCTCGTAGTCGGTAAGGGTCACCAGCTTCACGCCAGCCTCCTCGAACGCCTTCTGAGCCACGGGGAAGCCGTAAGTATAAGCTGCCACCATGCCTATCACCTCGCATCCGTTCTTGCGGATTGCCTCAACAGCCTTCAGACTGCTGCCTCCGGTAGAGATGAGGTCTTCCACCACCACCACCTTGGCACCGGGTTCCAGTTCGCCCTCGATAAGGTTTTCCAGTCCGTGGTCTTTGGGTTTGCTGCGCACATACACAAAGGGCAGGTTCAGTTCGTCTGCCACCAGTGCTCCTTGCGGAATGGCTCCTGTTGCCACACCTGCCACAGCTGCCACTTCGGGAAACTGCGACTGGATGACATGGCAGATTTCCAGTTTTACGAAATTGCGCAGACGGGGGTACGACAGTGTTTTCCTGTTGTCGCAATAGAAGGGTGATTTCCATCCCGATGCCCACGTAAAGGGGTTATTGGGTTGCAACTTGATAGCCTTCACCTCTAAGAGCTTGGCTGCAAAAAGTTTCTTGATTGTTTCCATCTTGGATGTTTTATATGTTCGTAATATTCTACAAAGGTATAAAAAAGGGGACAAACACGCCTGCAATCTTTGTGAAAAGTGAAAACTTTTTTCAACTTCTCTCCTCTTGGCCCTTTCTTGCCCTCACAAAGCGCTGCTTGCCAAAGGCATCCTTCTTCACCTCTACGGCTGCAAAACCCATGTTGGCAAGGAGGCTCTGCATCTGTTCGGCATAGAGCGGATTGATTTCAAAATACAGCCATCCGCCGGGCAGCAGTTCGCTCATGGCATGATGAGCGATGGCACGATAGAAGAGCAGTGGCTGGTCGTTGGGCACAAAGAGGGCTTGGGCGGGTTCATAATCCAGCACGTTGCGGTGCATGGCAGCACGCTCTGCCTCGCACACATAGGGCGGATTACTCACCATGAGATGCCAGCAAGGCGCAGCAGATGCCAACGGCACCAGCACATCACGGTGCATCACCTTCACAGGGGCGTGCATGTGGTGTGCATTGCATTGCGCCACCTGCAACGCCACAGGCGATATGTCGCAGGCACTCACCCGGGCACCCTTCAGGGAGAGGGCAAGGGTGATGGCGATACATCCGCTGCCCGTGCAGAGGTCGAGCACCTGCGGAGAGGGGTGTGGCAGCAGTTCCCGACTATCTATCACCCACTGGCACAGCTCCTCTGTCTCGGGTCGGGGGATGAGCACCCCGGGCTGCACGGCAAACTGGCGGTCGAAGAACCACGCCTTGCCCAGCACATACTGCACAGGCTCTCCCTGCCTGAGCCGCTTCAATATATCCGTCAGCTGCTGTTGCTGTGCCACAGACAAGGCAGCCACAGCACCGCAGCATATATCGGCAAGCGAGAGTTGGAACTCCTCTTCCAGCACATAGCGCACCAAGGCTTTTGCCTCTGCCTCACCATAGAGGCTCACCAGGGGTTTGTAAAGTTCTTGATAGGTCATTTCCGTTCCCTCATCTTTGCCAGTCTCAGCAAAGAAAAGAGAGCCCCGCTCTGCAAGCAGCAGAAGCAAGACTCCCTTTCTCACGGTATAGCATACAGCAGCATGTTATTTCTCGGTCTCCTCGCCCTGCTCCTTGCGGTTGTCGATATTGTCGCCCTCGGTGGGAGCCATGTCTTTTTCAAAGTCGGTGATACCATTGTTCACCAGGATATCGTACCACTGCAGCAGTTTCTTGATGTCGCTCATCTTCACCCTGTCGCGGTCAAAGTTGGGCAGCACCTTTCCCATGTACTCTCTCAACTCGTCGCCGCTGGCTTTTCTATAGTTCAGCGAAGTGGGCTTTCCCTCCTCCAAATCTCTCAGCGATGCCAGCACCTTGTACAGAGGCACGTCGTCGGTATCGGTATAGATGGCGATGTCTGCGAGCGATGTGATTCGGTCGGTAGCAAAGGCGGGAGATTTTCTGTGGGTCTCGTCCAGAGCCTCTACTATCAGGTTTTTGTTTCCTCTCGATAACAGTTTGTAAAGTCCGGGTCTGCCGGAAATAGCCAAAATGGTTTGTAACATGATGGTTCTTCTTTTTTATTTTTATTGTTAATGAATGTGTGTTATTTCTCTGTTGCTGTCAGCTGGCGGGCACTGCTCTGCTCATCTGCTATCAGTTTCAGCAGATGCTGCACCTGTGGTTCAAGCGGCTGCGTGCCATCGTTGACGATGAGGTGGTGTGCCCTTTCTGCCACCTTGTGCTGTGGCAGTTGCTGCTGCATCCACTGCAGCGCCTTTTCCTTGCTGATGTGGTCGCGGCTCATCACCCGTTGCAGGCGCACCTGCTGTGGAGCGGTCACTACCACCACCCTGTCCACCAGTTTGTCGAAGCCCGATTCGTACAGTATGGCGCACTCCATCCACTGGCATCCGCTCTGTTCAAAATCGTTTGCCACGGCAGGATGCACAATGGCATCGATGGCATGGGCATGGGCCTGAGACTGTAGCAAGAAAGCCGCCACTGCCGCCTTGTTCAGTGTGCCATCCACATAGGCATCCGGTCCTATCAGGCTTGTCAGCTGCTGCCTCAATTGCTCGCTGGTGCTCATCAGGCGTTTGGCTGCGCTGTCGCAGTCGTAGATGCTGATGCCCCTCTGTGCCAGCAGCCGGCACACATAGCTCTTGCCGCTTCCTATTCCACCTGTGATGGCTATCTTCATGGGGCTATTCCTCTTCTATCAGGTAGTCCACCGTTTGGGGAGTAACTGTAACCCTGCTGATGCCATGGGGCTGCATGCGCAGGTGCAGTGTACATTTCTCTGATGCGTTTTTCACAATCTCGTTGTAATCCACCACCACAGAGAAGTCGCTTTTTCTCAGCTTCCTGTATCTGTTCACTCCCGTCACAAAGTGCACCGTGGCCTTGGCGGGGAAGGTTCTTATCACCTTTCCCTCGGGCACATTGATGCCTTGAATGGGCACTCCCTCCATATTCTCCTCGGTGAGCACATCGGTATAGAATGTCACGGTCACCTTGTTGGGCACCGTCTTCACCCCTTTCATCTTGCTGAGCGAGGCACGCACCGTGAGTGTGTCTCTGAAGTTGGTGATGTTGAGAGCCTCGGTGGTTACCACGCTGATGCTGTCGAGTTTGTCTTCGGTGGCATACACATCCACGCTGTCGGGCAGATAGCCCACTTGCGAGATGAAGTTTGTCACCTCGGGCTGCACGTGTCCCGTCCATTTCACCGGCACCCGTTTGTGCAGTCCGTAGTTGTAGTAGAACTCCACACGCTCGGGTTTCACCGCCACTATCTTGGTAGAGGGCGAGAGCTGCTGATACACCGCCTTCTGCAGTTCTGCCTGTGCAATGACGCCGCGCCCATTGTTTCGGGCAAACTGTTTAAAGTTGACACTGATGGTATGGATGTCTCGTGAAAACATGTAGGAGAGCAGTTGGAAGCCCTTGTCTTTCAGTGTCACCTTCACCGTGTCTTCTTCCTCGCTTGTCAGCACCACATTCTGGGGCACATTGGTCAGTTTTACGGGCACCATGTACTCTCGCTCGTAGGTGTCGTTGAGTGTGAGTTGCAGCCAGAACACCCCTGAGCTGTCTCTTATACACATCTCC
>CALZNR010000150.1 GCA_945827565.1 uncultured Prevotella sp. | reverse complement strand
GGTCTCTACACGCGAGAAGCACCCCATGGCTATGATGGCAGGTGCCACTTTTTCTAACTGCTCCTTCAAAGGCTGGAACTTGCCTGATGATTGCCACATGTCTCGGTAAACAAGACTGAACTGAATCTTCTTTTTCATAGCTGTGCAGTTTTATGTTTAGAATGAGGGTGGGGCAGTATGGAGTGGAGGGTGCCGCCATGGGCCACAACCTGTGCGAAAGTGGCTTGTGGTGCATCGGATGCCAATGCCCGGTGTCTGCTGCAAATGTACGAAAATTATGAAAACGAAAGAATGAAAACGTCAAAAAAAACATTAACTTTGCAGGCAGAACGTAACATATATATAAAGATGAGAAAAACAATACTGACATTCGCCGCTGCCGTTGCTGCCATGTGCATGGTGGTGGGGTGTGGCAACAGTGCTAAGAAGGCTGCTGCACCTGCTGTGAGTGTGGCGCTGGTCAACGACAGTACCCTGCCCGGCGACACCGCCTATTACGGACTGGCGTGTGACGGTTGTACCGATTCGGTGATTGTGGTGCTGGGCAATCTTGAGAGCGATCCCGACACCTTCGAGATAGTGCAAGCTGCCATCGACAGAAAGGTGATGGGCAGTCCGAAGGTGGGCGACCTGCTGGCAGTGATACCCCATCCGTCTAACAGGAAGAAGGCGTTGCAGGTGATAAATATCGACTATCTGCGGGGCACTTGGTGCATGCAGGTGATGCCGCGACTGAGAGACATTTCGCAGATGCCCAAACGCTTGCAGAAGCGCATTATGGAAGAGATGACCGATTCGGAGAAGCGTGCCCTGTTGGTGTCTAAAGAGATGGGCATGGTGATAAAGAAAGACCACACCATACGCCCGGTGGGCTTTATCGTAAAGGCCGCCACCACCGATGAGCAGGGCATGGTGGAATATCCGGAACAGAAGAAGTATGAGGAGTGGCGCCTGCTCAACGGACGACTGATATTGAAACAGGCACGCAGACTGATGCTGACAGACTCTACCCAGATGCAGAGGCAGGCAGTGGAGCAGCGTGACACAGCCGACATACTGCTACTCACCAGAGACACCCTGCTGCTGCAGATAGGTGGAGAGTTGCGGGGATATTACAGGAAATAGGCAATCGGCACAAAGCAGGCTTGCCCGTTCCTTGATATGGATGGTCACCCTTGATAATGGCAGAGGCGTTCTTCTGCCATTTTTTCGTATTTGGTGCCCGGCATACCGTAGTTGGCATACGGATAGATGCTGATGCCTCCACGTGGAGTGAAGAAGCCGGTGACCTCGATATACTTGGGCTGCATCAGTGCCACCAGGTCTTTCATAATGATGTTGATGCAGTCTTCGTGGAAATCACCGTGGTTGCGGAAGCTGAAGAGGTAGAGCTTCAAACTCTTGCTCTCCACCATGCGCTTGCCGGGGATGTACATGATGCGTATTTCGGCAAAGTCGGGTTGGCCCGTGATGGGGCACAGCGAGGTGAACTCAGGACAGTTGAAGCGCACCCAGTAGTCGTTTTCAGGATGCTTGTTCTCAAAGGTTTCCAGCACCTCTGGAGCATAGTTGTCAGGGTAGCGTGTTGCTTTGTTGCCCAGCAGGGTCAGGTTCTCAGAATCTCTCATATATTATAGGTGTTTTTTGTCTTGTATATGTTGTGGCGGTCAGAATTTGAACACCCTGTATTGTTCGTTGTAGTCGTAAACATCGGTGTGCTCGTGCTGCTTGGTCAGTCGCACCACACGTTGTGTAACGGGCAGCACCGCCACCTCGTACATCGTTTTGAGCACTATCTGTGTGAGGATGAGTTTGGGAATCTCATTGTTGGGCACCACGCCATAGAGTGCCAGGGGGAAGAAGATGAGTGAGTCCACCGTTTCGCCTCCGAGGGTGCTCACAATGGCGCGCAGCGAGAAGTGCCTGCCTTGCGATGACAGTTTCATCTTGCTCATGATATAGGCGTTGACAAAAGAGCCTGTAAGGAAAGCCAAAAACGAGGCGCCGGCAATGCGGGGTGCCAGTCCAAACACGGCATGGAAGCCCTCTTCGTTTTGCCAGTAGGCTGCTCCTGGAATGGCATCTACTATGCCGCCAAAGCACACAAAGATAAAGTTCATGGCAAAGCCCAGCCATATCAGTTGGCGGGCACGGCGGAAGCCCCACACCTCGCACATGCAGTCGTTGATAATATAGCTGATGGGGAATACCAGCAGTCCGCCGGTGATGTTGAACAGTCCAAAGGATATTTGTTTCGTTTCAAGCACGTTTGACGAAATCAGACAAACGCAGAAGAGCACGGTGTAAAACAGGAAGAGCATGCTCACAGGCTCTTTCAATAGTGAATTGGTTTTCATTTTTCTTGTTTTTTTTTGTTCAAATCTGTCGTCGTGAGTGTTGTATTGACAACAACATCCGTTGACCGATTGGGGGTGAAGGGAGGTTAGACAAGGACTCCCGGTAAATATAATATGTAGTCAAGGCAGCAGCGCAGGCCAACTCCCATGCCATGGAATGTTACACCTGCCAGAGCAGCCAGCCCATGTATGCGCCGAAGATGAGTGTTAGCAGCCAGCCCTCCCAGCGTGCCACCGTGTATTTGGTGAAGCAGAACAGCCACAGCAGGGCCACACTGCCCAGCAGCAAACCAAGGTCGATGGGGGTGATGCCGCTGATGTGAAGTGGCGAGATGACGGCGGTGATGCCAAGAATGGCAAGGATATTGAACACATTGCTGCCTATCACATTGCCAATGGCGATGGCAGAGCGTCCGCGATAGGCTGCCACCACGCTGGTGGCAAGTTCGGGCAGAGAGGTGCCGCCAGCCACGATGGTGAGGCCCACCACAGCTTGCGACATGCCCAGCGACACGGCAAGGTCTGATGCCGAACTTACAAACAGGTCGCTGCCCAGTACCAGTGCTCCCAGTCCCAGTGCCATCCACAGCACGGCACGCCACCATGGCATGGAGGGTGGGGCAACGGTGGTTTCCTTGCGATTGCGCATGGCCACACGGTAGGTCAGCCACATAAAGAGTGCCAGGCATAGCAGCAGCACCACGCCATCGGTGCGGCTCAGCACATGTCCAGTTATTTGCACACTGCTGAAATCGTCCATACACAGCACCACCAGCAGTGCCGATGCCAGCAGTGAAAAGGGAATATCCTTGCTCACCGTGGTGTGCGCAATGGTCATGGGTGCCACAATGGCTGCGCATCCCACGATGAGCAGGGTGTTGAAGATGTTGCTTCCTATCACGTTGCCCAGTGCCATGTCGGGCGTATGCTGCAAGGCAGAGGTGAGGCTCACAAAGAGTGCGGGAGCCGAGGTGCCCATCGACACAATGGTCAGTCCTATCACTATCTCGGGAATCTTCATCCCTCGAGCCAGCGACGAAGCTGACTCTGTGAGTTTGTCGGCACCCATCAGCACTATTACGATGCCGATGCCGATGAAAAGCACATCTGTAATCATTCGTTCTTTGTGTCAGTAGCCAGGTACTCGGTGGCAAGTACTTGCTGGCCGTTAATATTCAAAAGTGTAGGTAATGATCTGTCCGTTGGGGTTGGTCACCTTGAGTTCCTTCACGCTCTTGTCGCTGTTCAGCGTGGGCTCCAGGGTGTAGCTCTTGTCCTGATAGGTCATGCTCTTGTAGATATAGCTGCAACGTGTGTAGCGGAAGATGCTCAGCAGACAGTAGGGGTCGCACTTCTCAATGCCCATAAACAGCTGGTTCACGTCCACTGTCTGGTAGCGGTTGTCGATATTGGTGGAGCAATCGGTCTTGAATCTGTACCACTCTTTCTCGCCGTCAGCATTTATATATACATAGCGCACGCTGTCGGCAGCACGCTGGGCATCTACCCCTGTTTCCTGGTTCACGAAGTCTATCGACATGCCCACGCTCTTCTTCTTGGAAGAGTTCAGGTATATAGGACGGAAAAGAGCGCTGCCGTTGCCGCCGCTCACAATGCCCACGGTGTCGGTTGTAGATATGAAATCCTCTGTGGGCTGGAAGCCGTTGTTGTATTTGCTTTTCAGTGTGATGCTGCCATCCTTGATGGTGTAGAGCGAATCCTCGCCATGGGTGAATGTCAGGTGGCGCAGCTGTTCTCCGTTTTTGCTCATCGTTATCTCCGTAGGTGTGCTGTATTTGCTATAAGAGATGTTGATTTCGCTGCCGTCGGTGCCAGTGATTTTTTTCACGAATCCGGCACAGCCCATCGAACCGTCGCCACGTGTGGCATACTGATAGATGGCAAAGTTGCAGCTGATGTCGGCAGAAGTCTTGTCTTGCAGCAAGAAGGTGGTGTATCTCCATTTCCCTGTGCCATTGGGCTCAAAGGTAAGTTTCAGCACATTATAATATCCTGCGGGGCCCGACGTTTTGTCGATGGTGAGCCAGTCGCTGCTTGCCAGCGGAGTGATTTGCCACTCTTGTACCGACATGAACTCTAGTCTGCCTGTTCGGGTGTTGGCATAGGCTATTTCGCTCACGGGCGGTGTAATCTGGTGATAGTCATTGCTGGGACTGTCTAAGCACTGTCTCTTATACACATCTCCGAGCCCACGAGACAGGCAGAAATC
>CALZNR010000149.1 GCA_945827565.1 uncultured Prevotella sp. | reverse complement strand
GATTTCTGCCTGTCTCGTGGGCTCGGAGATGTGTATAAGAGACAGGTTTCATGCTGCTTCCTGGTATGTAGGGAGATAGCGGTAGCTGAAAAAACGAGTGGATGGTCACTCCTTCGGCGTTGATGGCAGCCACACCCGTAGGTGCCACCACCACCATGCGTTTAGTGCTGTGGGTCTTTACGTGTTTTAGAAAAGTGGTTTTCCCCGTTCCTGCCTTGCCTGTGAGAAAAATGCTCTTTCCCGTGTGTTCCACAAACTCCCACGCATGCTGTATTTCCTTGTTTCCTGTAATCATAGTAATCCATTGGGTCAAATGTGATGCAAACTTACTAAAAAACAGAAGAAAAAGCGAAGGATACGAGTAAAAAATATTGGTAATTTATTTTGCTAATTCATTGAGATTTCGTACCTTTGCACCCGATTTTCATAAAATAGTTGGATGAAGAATGACAAAATAAAGAATCAGTATCGTGTCAATGAACAGATACGTGTGCGTGAGGTCCGCATCGTAGGTGATGACGGGTCAGAGGTTGTTTCTACAAGGCAGGCACTGGAGATGGCTCATAATCAGGGCGTTGATCTCGTGGAAATATCCCCTAATGCCAATCCTCCTGTTTGTCGTCTCATCGACTATTCCAAATTCCTGTATCAGCAAAAGAAACGTGCCAAAGAGCTAAAAGCCAAGCAGGTGAAGGTAGAGGTAAAGGAAATACGTTTCGGACCTCAGACCGATGAGCACGACTATCAGTTCAAGTTGAAGCATGCCAAGGAGTTCTTGGAAGATGGTGATAAGGTAAGAGCATACGTGTTCTTCCGCGGTCGTTCCATCTTGTTCAAGGAGCAGGGCGAAGTGCTGTTGCTGCGTTTTGCCAACGATTTGGAAGAATATGGCAAGGTGGAGCACATGCCATCGCTTGAAGGAAAGAAGATGTTTATCTATCTGGCACCCAAGAAGGCTGGTGTGGCAAAGAAAAGCCAGCAGGCCATGGATCGTGAGAAACGTGAAGCCGAAGAGCGTGAGATGGCTAAGGATAGTGCCAAGGGTGATGATGTGCAGGAGAGTATGCCCGCCAACGGAGGCTTGTTTGCAAATGCCAAGATAAGCTCGGAGGCATTGAAAAAGCTTACAGGCGAAGAAGAGTAGAATGACAAAGGTGCGTAACGCCCGGTATATGCGTTGCCACCGTATAATAAATAACAATTAAATCAAAGTAAAAAAATGCCAAAGCAAAAGACAAACTCCGGTGCAAAGAAGAGATTTCGTTTCACCGGTACAGGTAAGATTAAGAGACATCATGCTTACCACAGCCACATCTTGACAAAGAAAACCAAGAAACAGAAGCGTAACTTGGTGCATCAGACACTTGTTGATACAAGCAATTTGAAGCAGGTACGCGATTTGTTGTGTCTCCGCTAATCCCTATTGTCAAACATTTTAAAGGAAGAAAATTATGCCAAGATCAGTAAATCATGTTGCTTCAAGAGCAAAAAGAAAGAGAATCTTAAAACTTACACGTGGTTACTACGGTGCTCGTAAGAATGTTTGGACAGTAGCCAAGAACACTTGGGAGAAAGGTCTTACATACGCTTATCGTGACCGTCGAAACAAGAAACGCAACTTCCGCGCATTGTGGATTCAGCGTATCAATGCTGCCGCTCGCTTGGAGGGTATGAGCTACTCTGTACTCATGGGTGCTCTTAACAAGGCAGGTATCGAGATCAACCGTAAGGTGCTCGCCGACCTGGCAGTAAACAACCCCGAGGCTTTCAAGGCAATCGTTGACAAGGTGAAGTAAATCCAATACTTAATATTTCATAAGTATCCGAGGGAGGCATCATTTCTTATGGTGTCTCCTTTTTCAATGCGCTTCTGTTTGATATGTCATAAAAAAATCGTACCTTTGAGCTCCAATTGCAATATGCGCCTGCAATACGTGCCTGTACATGTATGTGGAATGGCTGTTTTGCTTTGAAAGGGTGAGCGTTGGAATATAACATTAACCACAGCAATCAGTATTGCCCGAATGCTTGCGGACGGCTTATGGCACGATTTCGGAAGATTGGAAGACTGAGTGAATCATTCATAAAAATGCAAGACTACGGATTAGTATCTATCATCACACCGGCTTTGGATTGCGAAAAATTTATAAGCGAGACCATCAAAAGCGTGCTCGCACAAACATACCAAAACTGGGAACTGCTGATACAGAACGACTGTTCTACAGACAATACAGACAGAATAGTAAGGTCGTTTGCCGAGAAGGATGAGCGTATCAAGTATGAGACTAATCCTGTAAATGCAGGCGCTGCTGTTACACGCAATGCTGCCTTGCGCAGGGCAAAGGGGCGCTGGATTGCTTTTCTTGATAGTGACGACCTGTGGCTGCCAGAGAAGTTGGAAAGACAACTTCGGTTCATGTCAGAGAACAATTACGCTTTTTCTTACCACGAATATACGGAGATAGGAGAAGACAACCAGAAACTGGGTGTATATGTTTCTGGCATCAAAAAGGTTTCAGAGTTTGCCATGTATGCCTGTTGCTGGCCTGGATGTCTCTCTGTGATGTACGATGTAGATAGGGTAGGACTGATACAAGTGGCTGACGTAAAAAAGAACAACGACACGGCCATGTGGCTGAAAGTTGTGAAAAAGTCGCCTTGCTACTTGCTCAATGATAATCTGGCTCTCTATCGTAGGCGAAAAAAGAGTATTACACCCAAGCCTCTATGGAAGAAGATATGGGCGCATTATCCCCTGTTCAGAATTGCAGAACAGATGAATCCGCTGCGTGCCGCTTTTTGGGTTATGCTAAATGTGTTTGGCAATGGGTACAAAAAACTCTTCTATGTCAAGCATGTGTAGTGAGACCATGCCAAATGCAGCAGTCCTTATTGTTCAACTCAATCAAAAAAAAGCGTTGTGCCAAGATGCAAGGCACAACGCTTTTTTTTGATGATTATTATAGCAAACGCTGTATTCGAGTGGGCAATTAGTTTTCTTCTATTATTGGTGCATCGCCAAAAGAAACGTTCTTCAGTACTTTACTCGGGTCTATCTCCTCTTCCTGACTACCTTGAGCGGGTTCTGTCGTTCCCTCTTCTGCTGGCAGTGCGGTCTCCGCACTCTGTGCTTCACCTTCCATCTTGGTGATGGTTACACTCTCTCTTGTGCCCTGTACAGGCTTCACGTATGTTATTTCAAAGGGGAATATTGATGGCATGCAGCCTGCCTCAGACACTACAATGTTAAACTTGTTGGTACCCTCTGCCAATGAGTAGAGCACGCATTTGTATCTTGACTCAGACATTTTGCTCTTTTCTGCTTTCAAGCCCTTTGCATCTATCGACACCTCCAAGGGGTAGTCCATATCTCCTGGTGTCTTCTCTGCGGTCACACTCACGGTAAATGCCACGTTTCCTTTAGACACCACAGTCTCTGCTCCATTCAAATCCACATTGACATACTTGTAGTGCCATGCCCTTGCTGTAAAGGAATAGGTAGGAATCTTCAGTCCGTCGTAGGATATCTCTACGGGATATACCACCTCTGTCAGCACGTCTGGCAGAGAATCGGGTATGGTGAGTATGCAGTTGTATTGTACGTAATTTCCGTCTTCGGTGTCTCGGCTTTGTATCGAGGTCCTGTCTATCTCGCATCCATGTTTCCTCTTTATTTCAAAGTGACAGTTCTTGGAAGAAATCTTTGAGGGCAGGTCAAGGCGCACGGTTGTTTCAAATTTCTGATGTCTGAAGGCGATATCGTTTCCCTTGTTCATCTTGATCTTGAAATCCAAATCCTTGTCGTAGGTAATCATTCCCCACTTGCCACCGCTTTTCACGATAGCGTTGTCGTTAAAGCTGAAGGCATAATCTTCAAATTGTGGTTGCAGGATGACCTTTCCGCTGTATTTCAAACCTATCTTTTTGGCTTCTTCTATTTTTACAAGGTTGGCGGCATATTCGGCTTGCTTTGCCTCTTTGCTCTTATAGACTATAGGCTTGCGTGGAAACACTGCCTTTACGGGGCGACAAACTTCATCAAACACAAACCGTATGATGTCTTTCTTGTTTCCTCTGGCAGTAACGATAATAGAGTCTTTCTCATCAATAAGATACTCTTCAATGTCGCCATCCACTTCCACCTGTCTGCGCTTCGTAATATCTGCCTCGTCGGTCATTATAGGCTTAAGCAGTCTCGATTCGTTGTCGTAGAAAAACAGCTTTCCTTTGATGATAGCTATCGCCTGCCCGTCCTCGGTTAGAGACGATAGAAATTCCACATCATCTTTGTCTATGAGCTTGTTCTTGTACGAGAAGGGAACAGGAGAGCGATCTACAGACACGAATGAATAGTAGGGGTTCTTCAGTTTGTCAAGTTGCTCGTATGTAAAGGCGGCAGACAACCCTCCGATAAAGGGATACATGTTTATGAACATACCGTAATCCACAGCCTTGCCGTTTTTGTCAAGAAACATGTAGCGTTTGTTGCGCTTCACAAGTAGGTAGCCATTAGAAAAGTAGGGATAGGAGTGTGCCACTTCATAGTGCCTGTCTCTTATACACATCTGACGCTGCCGACGATATGCAGTGTGT
>CALZNR010000148.1 GCA_945827565.1 uncultured Prevotella sp. | reverse complement strand
CTCGTATGCAGTGTGGTGGATTAGGCAAAGCATACTTCAAGCCATTGCGGAACAGAGTCGTATTGTTCGTTTGCCTCTGAATCAGGTGGGTTCTCTCAACAAAATCAATCACGAAATCAACAAGTTTGAGCAAGAGAACCAGCGCCATCCTTCGGTATCGGAGCTAAGCGATGCCACTAACTTGGATGAAGACAAGATTAGTCAGAGCCTTATGGCTGATGGTCATCACGTATCTATTGACGCTCCGTTCCAAGACGGAGAAGATAACTGTATGCTGGATGTAATGGCTGGAGGTGATGATAGTCGTACAGACCGTCAAGTGGATCACGAATCTATGGCACAGGAACTCAATTCAGTACTCAGTAAAGTGCTCAAAGAGCGTGAAATAACCATCATACGAGAATGTTTTGGAATAGGATGCCATGAAAAAGGACTGGAAGAAATTGGAGACCAGTTGGGACTGACACGTGAACGTGTGCGCCAAATCAGAGAGAAGAGCATCGCCAAACTGCGAGATAGCGGTAATGCAAAAATTTTGATGAAGTACCTTGGATGAACCAAGATACACTCTTCCAAAGATGGCGTGGAAGATTTGCAATTCTCCTTTCTTTTACAATTGTATCTCTTTCAATGCTTGCGCATGATAGCACTGACACTGCTACTCAGCAAAGGCGCAACATCTATATGAAATACGGATTCCGCGTACAACGGCGGAATCCTACTTTGTTTTTTGTACCATCGCTTTATACCATTGCCAAAGGACAACGAAACTATATAGGCGAGACTTACGGTACACTATCTACATCAAACAAGGATAAGCCTGCCCTACTAAATGCGCAATTAGTTTCGGGTAATATATCGCATTACCGAAAAATAATGCCAATTCTGTCGGAGTTTCTCACAATTCAACCCTACTCTCCAACCCTAATTGGCCAGAACATCCTATCGCCATTCCATACAGACAACCATATTTTCTACCGATACAAAACCAACTATATTAGCAAATATGTCAGACTGTTACACTACACACCACGCATAGAGAACACTCAATTGGTGAGTGGTACGGCATTGATCAACGATAGCACAGGACAAATACTCAGTGCTTCCCTGCATGGAGAGTATGAAATGTTGCAATTCAATATGATGCTGGAGTTGGACAATACAGGAAAGACAGTGATTAAAAGTGAGACCAATACCGACTTCAGATTCTTTGGCAACCGTATTCTTTCAAACTTTCTCTCTTATTCCAACTGTCCGATAACTCTTCCCGACAGTGCACAAATGCGCTATCAAAGCAACTGTACACTGATGGACACCCTGCGACCTGTACCACTGACTGCTCACGAACAGAGTGTGTATAAGATGATAGATTCCATCAATAACAGAGCCAATAATGACAGTATTCCTCAACGTAACAGTGCTCTGCATAAGCTACGTAAAGGTGCATGGGACTTTATTGGCGACAATTTGCTTAGTAGCATCGATATGGGAAACAGCCGTTCGTACATACGGCTGTCCCCTATATTCAACCCCTTCTATTTTGCATATAGCCCCTCCAATGGATTGTCATACAAAATGCGCGCAGGTGCCGAATACCAATTTTCAGAGCGCACCTCAATAAGTTTTAATCCACTTATGGGTTACAACTTCAAATACAAGCAGTTCTTCTTTTCAGCTCCACTTCGCTACACATTTCACAAAGAGCACGACACATGGGTGGAGTACACCTGGAGCAACGGCAATCGCATTACCAATTCAAGTGTGCTCAAGATGATAGAGCATGAGCGGATGGACACCATTGATTTTTCAACCTTAGGGCTTGATTACTTCCGTGACAACTCTTTCAAAATTGCTTTTAACAGTGGTATTGGCAAGCACCTGAATATAAACATTGCCACTGTATATCACAGGCGTGCCGCCATGCAACGCACACTCATGCAATTGCTGGGCAAGCCTGATGTATATAGGAGCTTTGCACCCTCACTCACCATTACATGGATGCCATCAGCAAGTTTGCCCATATTCACAGCTAACTATGAGCGTGCTATCAGCAATGTGTTCAAGAGCGACATGATATACGAAAGATGGGAATTTGACGCTTCTTATAGCAAGAAGATGCGTAGGCTTAGAATGTTAAGTGCGAGAATAGGTGGAGGTTTTTACACTAATCGCAGCACCAATTACTTTGTAGATTTTGAGAATTTCCACGCCACATATCTGCCATATAGTTGGAACGATGATTGGAGTGGGCACTTCCAATTGCTCAACAGCGAATGGTACAACGCATCGAAATACTATCTGCGCAGCAACATCACATACGAATCACCGCTTATGGTGATATCCCACCTTCCATGGATAGGCAAATTTACCGAGACCGAACGCATCTATCTGAATACGCTCATCATCGAACACACCCAACCTCCTTACATGGAGCTTGGCTATGGTTTTACCAATAAGATATGCTCTGTAGCGCTGTATGGCAACCTGCTCAACTGGAACATCAAAGAAGTAGGCTGCAAATTTACAATGGAACTATTTAGACACTGGTGACGGAATATGGACGCTCAAAAATCACTGATGGTTTACAAGGCTAGCGCTGGCAGTGGAAAGACTTTCAGGCTTGCTGTAGAATACATCAAACTTCTTATCAAGAATCCACTGAATTACAGAAACATACTTGCCGTGACATTCACCAACAAGGCCACGGAAGAGATGAAACTACGTATATTGGAGCAGTTACAAGCTATATGGCGAAGAGAAGACAAGGCCAAAGCCTACCTTGAAATTATATGCAACGAACTTGATATTTCACCTGCATGGGCAAGCGAAAGAGCGGGTATCTCTCTCCATCTGTTGCTGCATCACTACAGTTATTTCCGAATTGAAACCATCGATTCATTTTTTCAGTCTGTACTACGCAATCTGGCCAGAGAATTAGACCTTACGCCCAATCTGAGCATAGAGATGAATGATGAGCAGGTCATCAATCTTGCTGTGGACCACATGATTGAACAACTTACAGACAAGGACAAAGTGCTTCATTGGATTATGAACTACATCAATGAGAATATCCGTGAAGACAAAAGTTGGAACATCATCAAGCAACTGAAAACATTTGCCAAGACAATCCTTAAAGATTTTTACAAGGAAGAGAGCAAAAACATCAACAAAATCCTGGAAATACCGAATTTCTTTGAGTCATATTCCAAAGACTTGCGCCAACAACAGCAGGAGGCGAAAGAAATAATGTTGCACCACGTGCAAACATTCAACCAATTGCTTAATGAGTATCAACTTACCATTGATGACTTTGCCAACAAGAAGAGCGGAGTATGTGGAATTTTTCTTAAGCTACAAGAGGAGAAATATGATAGTTCTATCATCACCAAACGCAGTATGCAAGGTGCAGAATCGTCAGAAGTATGGATAACAAAAAATCATCCTCGACGCAACACTCTACTCCCCGTCATAGAAGAAAAATTCATACCTTTGCTCCAACAATTGCTGCATGACCAACCCATCCAATGGAGTATAATACAAAGTACCAACCTTACTCTGAAACATCTGCACCAACTGAGACTGCTGGGAAAGATAGAAACGAGTGTACGGGAGATGAACAGTGATGCCAACCGATTCCTGCTGAGTGATACCCATGCGTTGCTACGCACACTGATTCAAGAGAATGATAGTCCGTTCATCTTTGAGAAAATAGGTGGCAGACTAGACCACATTATGATTGACGAGTTTCAAGACACGGGCAACATCCAGTGGAAAAATTTTAAAGTGTTGCTGGAAGAGTGTATGAGCCACCATGACTCTCAAAATCTTATTGTAGGAGATGTGAAACAGAGCATCTACAGATGGCGCGCAGGCGACTGGCAACTGCTTAATGACATTGATAGGGTATTTGCCTCGCATGCCCCACAAATGGCCATCAAAACACTATGCACAAACAGGCGTTCACAAAGGCGCATCATTCAATTCAACAATGCACTGTTCACTGCCATTGCTCAGAATGAGAGTAAAGAGATTGCACACAAAGACCCGAAGGGAGCACTATCACTGCAAAAAGCATACTCCGATGTGGTACAGGAAATTCCAAAGGAGAGAGAACTAAATGGCTACATAGAATTAACACTGCTACCCAATAATGAGGACTATGACAGCAATACGTTAGACATCCTCACCTCCAGAATCAATGAGATACTGGCAAAAGGATATTCTCAAGGCAGCATTGCTATATTGGTTAGGGCAAACCGCTTTATCCCAGTCATTGCTGCACGAATTAAAAGAGCACTTCCACAAGTGAATATTATTTCTGATGAAGCCTTCAGATTAGACGCCTCACTTGCTGTCAACACCATTGTCACGGCCATGAAATATATGGCAGACACGACCAATGAACTGGCTCTGGCTTTTTTGGTCAATGCCTATCAATACGGCATTTTACACCGAGCAATAGCACAAGAAGACATGTTTAAAGATGAAGAAACTGCCTTGTCTTACATGCCAGAAAATTTCATAACCAGCATGGAACATCTCTGTGAGTTGCCCCTACCCGATATGGTTGACCGCTTATATGCACCTGTCTCTTATACACATCTCCGAGCCCACGAGACAGGCAGAAATC
>CALZNR010000147.1 GCA_945827565.1 uncultured Prevotella sp. | reverse complement strand
AGATTTCTGCCTGTCTCGTGGGCTCGGAGATGTGTATAAGAGACAGGCTGTATGCGGTTTGAAACCAATAGAACTGGTGTGCCTACAAGTCGTCGCTCAGATTCTCTGCCTCTTCTTCTTCATCAGACTCTATTTCAAACGTTGTGCGATAGTTGTCTTCGTTCATTTCGTCATCGTTGAAGTCTGCTGGCATCTCCAATTCATCATCATCATCATCATCATCGTTCATCATAGCGAACTCGCCATCTTCGTCTTCCAAATCGTCTGCACTTTTCGATGGGAAGGTAAGTTTGGGTTTCTCTACCATGGGTTTCACCTTGGCAAAGATGGCCTCTACCCATGTTCCTTTCTCTATTTCAAGCACTTCAAAGCCATCGGCAACCTTTTTCTCATAAAGTCCTCCTGCTTTTCTAAGCCTGTCTTTTGGCAAGGTAGTGGTGGATATCTCAAATCCACTTTCGATGATATCCTGAATGCTCTGCGACAAAGAGTCCCAACCTCCTCCAAAGTTGCGCCCCACCACTTCGAGCAGTTTGGCTGCCGTGATGTGATGAATATTTTCGTAGGTCAGGTCGGTAACCCTACTGATGGGGCGCTTCTTGATGGCCCACATCATCTTTTCTCCATTTTCCACAACCTTCAGATGCCCTATCTTATAACCCATCTTCTCGTACTTTTCTTTGATGGGCTTCTTATCTGCAGGCACTTTTTCCATCAAGAAGGCAGTGCGTATGATGTCCAGATAATGTTGCAGGCTTACCTTTGAATCTACCTCTTTTTCAAATCCTTCCCACAATCTGATGACATCGTTTTCCTGGATGTCCCACACATTGTTCTTTGTCAACGTTTTCAGAGTAATGACTTTTTGATTGTCCTGTTTCATGTTTGTTTGCTTAATTATTAACGCTGCAACACGGAACATGCTTCCATTTGCAGGGAAATTCCCACAGGCAAACGCTATCAGAGCGTCCACTCCCGCTCGCCTGGTATCCTTATCCGCTGCAAAGGTATAATAAAATAATGAAACAACTAATCATTCGGCAAAATAATCACAAGTGAACATTTGAGGCGAGTATATGCAAAAGGACCCTTCACTATATTTGTTGATTTAAATCAAGAAGTAACAAGCAAAAATAAAAAAAACACACAACAATTATTGTTTTAGAGGGTATCAACACCGTCTTTTTTGATTTTTTACGTATCTTTGCAACAATTTTGCGAAGACGGGCTATCCTCAACATTCTGAGGGGGAGTTATTTCAGGTCCTGTTCATTCCGTTTTCACAAACCACATGAATGTATATATATGGTAAATAACGAGTTGCTCCCAGATTTTATTTTTGAATACAGTTGGGAAGTGTGCAATAAGGTGGGCGGTATCTACACCGTACTGTCCACCAGAGCACAGACATTGCAGAGTGTTTTCACGGATAAGGTCATCTTCATTGGGCCTGATGTATGGAAAGGACATCAGTGCCAGTATTTTAAAGAAGACAAAGAATTATTCAAGGAATGGAAAGAGCATAGCCAGGCAAATGGCTTGTCTGTGCGTATTGGCAGATGGAACATACCCGGTAGTCCTATTGCTCTCTTAGTGGATTTCACTCCCTATTTTGAGCATAAGAACGAGCTTTACGGATGGCTGTGGGAACACTACCGCGTGGATAGCCTGCATGCCTATGGCGATTACGATGAGGCTTCCATGTTCTCGTATGCAGCCGCCTTGGTGGTGGAGAGCTTCTACAATTTCTATCTCAGCGAGAAACACAACGTGATATACCACGGCAATGAGTGGATGACTGGACTGGGACTGCTCTATATTCAGAACAAATTGCCACAGATAGGCACCATATTCACCACCCATGCCACCAGCATAGGACGCAGTATTGCAGGCAACATGAAGCCACTCTATGACTATTTGTTTGCCTACAACGGCGACCAAATGGCTGAAGAGTTGAATGTGCAGAGCAAACACTCTATAGAAAAGCAGACGGCTCATTTTGTAGATTGCTTTACCACTGTGAGCGAGATTACCGCCAAGGAATGTGTGGAGCTGCTAGACAAACCTGTAGATGTGGTGCTTCCCAATGGGTTTGACGACAGTTTTGTGCCCGCTCCCTCCACTTTCACCAGAAAAAGGAAGCAGGCACGCAAGCGTCTGTTGTCTGTTGCCAGTGCCCTGCTGGGTAAGGAGTTTGCCGATGATACACTGATTATCTCCACCAGTGGCAGATACGAGTTCCGCAACAAGGGTGTGGACGTGTATATAGAAGCCATGAACAGACTGCTACGCGACAAGGAGCTGAAGAAAGAAGTGATTGCCTTTATCGAAGTGCCAGGCTGGGTGGGAGACCCACGTCAGGATTTGGTAGAAAGGCTCTCTTCTGGCAAGCAATACAACACACCTTTGGACATTCCATTGGTGACCCACTGGCTACACGAGATGAGCCGCGATAATGTGCTGAGCATGCTGAAATGCTACGACATGCACAATTATCCCGATGACAAGGTTAAAGTGATATTCCTGCCTTGCTATCTTGACGGCAAAGACGGCATCCTTAACATGACCTATTACGATGTGGTGTTGGGCAATGACCTGTGCATCTATCCCTCCTACTACGAACCATGGGGATATACTCCTCTGGAGGCAATCGCATTCAAGGTGCCCTGCATCACCACCGACTTGGCAGGCTTTGGCCTGTGGGCAAACTCTATCAAGGGGGCTTACAGCGAACTGACAGATGGTGTCAAGGTTATCCACCGCACTGACTACAACTATTCTGAGGTGGCAGACATTATCAAAGACACTGTGGCAGAGTTTTCTGCCCTTTCCACCAAAGAGCGTGACGCCATCCGCAAGAAGGCGAGCCTGCTGTCAAAGAAAGCGCTGTGGAATGAATTTATCAAATACTATTACCAAGCATATAACATCGCCCTGCAAAAGGCAAATAGCCGCAAGGCTGCCATAGACAAGAAAGGGGCATAAGAGTAGTCAATAACAAATAATGTATCTTTAAATAAAACAGATTATGAAGATTAAAGCTGATTATGTAAACTCTCCTTCATGGAAGGAGGTGACAGTAAAATCGAGTCTCCCGGCAGAACTGAAATGCCTGGACGAAATGGCTCACAACATGTGGTGGGCATGGAACTATGAAGCTCGCGATCTGTTCCGTGATCTCGATCCCGAGATTTATCGTGAGGTTCGTCATAATCCGGTTCTTCTGTTGGAACGTCTCAGTTTTGACCGCAAGGAGGAGATTGTAAAGGACAAGGCACTGATGCAGCGCATCAAGAAGGTTTACGAGTTGTTCAGAAACTACATGGACGTTACTCCCGATACAAACCGTCCTTCTGTGGCATATTTCTCCATGGAATACGGAATACACTCTGCCCTGAAGATTTATTCGGGTGGTTTGGGTATGCTGGCAGGTGACTACCTGAAAGAGGCATCAGACTCTAACGTGGATATGTGCGCCATAGGTTTCCTGTACAGGTATGGCTATTTCACACAGTCGCTGAGCATGGATGGTCAGCAAATTGCCAAATACGAGGCACAGAATTTCAATTCACTCCCCATTGAGCGACAACTGGATGCCGATGGCAACCCCATGGTGGTGGATGTGCCCTACAACAATTATCAGGTACATGCTTACGTGTGGCGTGTCAATGTGGGTAGAATCAAGCTTTACCTGCTGGACACCGACAACGAGATGAACTCAGAATTTGACAAGCCCATCACCCACTCTCTCTATGGTGGCGACTGGGAGAATCGTCTGAAGCAAGAAATCCTGTTGGGTATCGGTGGCGTGCTCACCCTGCAGAAGCTGGGCATCAAGAAGGATATCTACCACTGCAATGAGGGTCATGCAGCGCTCTGCAACCTGCAGCGTCTGTGCGACTATATCGCTGGAGGCATGTCTTTCAATCAGGCAATGGAATTGGTAAGAGCATCTTCACTCTACACTGTACACACTCCCGTTCCCGCCGGACACGACTATTTCGATGAAGGCTTGTTTGGCAAGTACATGGGCGCCTATCCCGAGAAGTTGGGCATCACATGGAACGAGTTCATCGGCATGGGCCGCAACAACCCCGATGACCACAACGAGAAGTTCTGTATGTCGGTATTTGCCTGCAACACCTGCCAGGAAGTCAACGGTGTGAGCAAGCTGCACGGATGGGTGAGCCAGAAGATGTTCCAACCCATTTGGAAAGGCTACTATCCCGAAGAGAACCACGTGGGCTATGTGACCAATGGTGTGCACTTCCCCACATGGGCAGCCACAGAATGGCGTGAACTGTATGCCAAGTATTTTGACAAGAACTTTATGAGCGACCAGAGCAATCAGAGCATCTGGGAGGCTATATACAATGTGCCCGATGAAGAAATCTGGAGCACCAGAATGGCATTGAAGAACAAGTTGGTTGATTACATCCGCGGTCAGTTCCGTGACACTTGGCTCAAGAATCAGGGCGACCCCTCACGCGTGGTGTCCCTGCTTGAGAAGATCAACCCCAACGCACTGATTATCGGCTTCTGCCGCCGCTTTGCCACCTACAAGCGTGCTCACCTGTTGTTCACTGATCTGGAGCGTTTGTCTAAGATTGTGAACAATCCCGAGCATCCCGTACAGTTCCTGTTCCTGTCTCTTATACACATCTCCGAGCCCACGAGACAGGCAGAAATC
>CALZNR010000146.1 GCA_945827565.1 uncultured Prevotella sp. | reverse complement strand
ATTTCTGCCTGTCTCGTGGGCTCGGAGATGTGTATAAGAGACAGAATATAAACTGAACGACAGCGTAGATCAAGCACCTGTAAATGCAGGACAGCTTGTACTCTCTCCCACCAGGACCTATGCGCCAGTGATCAAGGTGTTGCTGGCACAAATGAGAAAAGATATACACGGTATGGTTCACTGTACTGGTGGTGCTCAGACCAAAGTGCTGCATTTTGTAAATGACAACTGCAAGGTTGTTAAAGACAACATGTTCCCCATTCCCCCGTTGTTCAAGGCCATACAGGAACAAAGTCAAACAGAATGGCAAGAGATGTACAAGGTGTTCAACATGGGACACAGAATGGAGATATACATCGCTCCAGAAAAAGCGGAAAAGGTTATTGAAATCAGCAAGAGTTTCAATATTGATGCCCAAATCATCGGTCGCATTGAAGAGGGAGAGAAGAGCTTGACCATTCAAAGTGAATATGGCACCTTTGTCTATTAACTCACATCCCCAAGCACAACTTCAGGCATACACGCAGAATAAAACAACCCCTATTTACAGATGACGGAAAGCAATAGCATACTTATTAAACTAGACGGTCTGGAAAGTCGCTACGAAGAGGTCTCCACACTGATCACAGACCCATCGGTGATAGCAGATCAAGAGCGCTACGTGAAATTGACCCGGGAATACAAGGAACTCGGTGACATTATGGAGGCCAAAAAGAAATACATCTGCTGTCTAAACTCCATCAGAGAAGCAAAAGACATTCTGACAAACGAGAGCGACCCCGAAATAAAAGAGATGGCAAGAGAAGAACTTGCTATCAATGAAGAGTTGAGGCCAAAGATAGAAGAAGAAATAAAGATTGCACTGGTGCCAAAAGATCCTGAAGACGCCAAGAACGTGCAGATGGAAATCAGGGCAGGAACAGGTGGAGACGAGGCTGCACTCTTTGCAGGAGACCTATTCCAAATGTATAAGAAATTCTGCGACAGCAAAAACTGGAATCTCTCCATCACCTGTATGAACGAGGGAGCTGTTGGCGGCTACAAGGAAATTGACTTTGCCATCAGTGGCGACAACGTGTATGGCACACTGAAATACGAATCGGGAGTGCACCGAGTGCAACGCGTTCCTGCCACAGAAACTCAAGGCAGAATGCACACCAGCGCTGCCACCGTGGCAGTGCTGCCCGAGGCAGATAAGTTCGAGGTATCGATCAACGAAGGCGAAATAAAGTGGGACACATTCAGAAGTTCTGGTGCTGGTGGACAGAACGTAAACAAAGTGGAATCGGGAGTCAGACTAAGATACAACTGGAAGAACCCCAATACAGGAGAAACAGAAGAAATTCTTATAGAATGTACCGAAACACGAGATCAGCCCAAGAACAAAGAAAGGGCATTATCAAGGTTGAGAACGTTTATCTATGACCGCGAACATCAGAAATATGTTGACGATATCGCAAGCCGCAGGAAGTCATTGGTGTCCACAGGAGACCGAAGCGCAAAAATCAGAACATATAATTTCCCACAAGGGCGTGTGACAGATCATCGCATAGGCTTTACTTCACACGATTTGCAAGGCTTCTTAGGCGGAGACATTCAAGACCTCATTGATGCACTCACCGTGGCAGAAAACGCAGACAGGATGAAAGAAACAGAGTTGTAATCAAACAAAAAAGAACAATATGAACAGACAACAACTGATTGAACAGATACAAGCAAAGAAATCATTTCTCTGTGTAGGACTTGATCCAGACATCAATAAAATGCCAACACATATACAAGGTAAAGAAGATGCCATTTTTGAATTTAACAAGGCCATCATTGACGCCACTGCTCCCTATTGCGTGGCATACAAACCCAATTTGGCATTTTACGAAGCGTATGGCATCAAGGGAATGATTTCGTTTGAGAAGACCATCGAGTACCTGCATGCCCATTATCCTAAGCATTTTATCATTGCAGATGCAAAAAGGGGTGACATTGGCAATACATCTTCCATGTATGCCAAGACCTTTTTCGAGGAATACGATGTAGATGCACTTACCGTGGCACCCTACATGGGCGAGGACAGCATCACCCCCTTCCTGAAGTACACAAACAAATGGAGCATTGTGCTGGCTCTTACAAGCAACAAAGGCAGCATGGACTTCCAGTTTACCTGTGACGAGAAAGGTGAACGCCTGTTTGAAAAAGTGCTGAGAAAATGTTGCACATGGGGCAATGACACAAACATCATGTATGTTGTGGGTGCCACTCAGGGAAGTTTTTTCAAAGAGATAAGGGCAGTTGTTCCAAATCATTTCCTGTTGGTTCCTGGTGTAGGAGCACAGGGCGGAAGCCTGCAAGAAGTGTGCAAATATGGAATTATCCACGATTGCGGTCTGCTTATCAACAGTTCAAGAGGCATCATATATGCCAGCAATGGTGAAGACTTTGCAGAAGTGGCTGGACAGAAGGCACAAGAATTGCAAAAAGAGATGTGTATTGAATTGGGAAAATACCGCTGTTTTGAATAAAAGAGCAAAATATTACCTTTTCAAACTCCTATAACCAAAAATATTATTATATTTGCAAAATGATAATAATCACTTTTCATTTGTTCACATGAATTTCACAGCAAAACAGATTGCAGACTTTATAGGAGGCACAATCGAAGGAGATGAAAATGCTTCGGTATGCACCTTTGCGAAAATAGAAGAAGGCAAAGAAGGTGCCATATCCTTTTTATCAAATCCTAAATATGCCAATTATCTATACGAGACAAAGTCAACCATCGTGTTGATAAACAACGACTTTCAACTTGAAAAAGAGACCAAAGCCACATTGATAAGAGTGGAAAATGCCTACGAATGTGTGGCAAAACTGCTGCAATTATATGCCGCTTCACTTCCTAAAAAGAAAGGAATAGATCCCAAAGCATCAGTGTCTGACACTGCTGTTATAGGCGAGAACGTATATATCGGCGCTTTTGCTGTGATTGGTGACAATGCAACCGTAGATGCAAACACTCAAATCTATCCACACACCGTTGTGGGAGATAATGTGAAGATAGGAAGCGGCTGCACGCTCTACCCCAATGTCACGGTTTATCAAGGATGTGTATTGGGCAATAACGTTACCATACACTCAGGAACAGTGATTGGAGCCGATGGCTTTGGCTTTGCGCCCAACACCGAGGGTTATGACAAAATCCCTCAAATAGGCAATGTTATTATTGAGGACAACGTGGAGATTGGCGCCAACACCTGTATTGACCGCTCCACCATGGGCAGCACCATCATTCACAAGGGTGTGAAACTGGACAATTTGATTCAGATAGCCCACAACGTTGAAGTTGGAGAAAATACGGTCATGTCGGCCCAGGTAGGCGTGGCTGGTAGCACCAAGATAGGCTCATGGTGCATGTTTGGAGGTCAGGTAGGATTGGCCGGTCATATAAAGATTGGTGACAAGACCAACTTGGGAGCACAATCAGGAGTTCCTGGAAATATAAAAGGTAATGAAACACTCATAGGAACGCCCCCCATGGAGCCCAAAGCTTATTTTAAGTCGCAGGCAATATTCAGAAGATTACCAGAAATATATAAACAACTTGCAGAACTGTCTGATAAAGTGGACAAGTTGAGCAATACAAAATAACAATTATGATGAAACAATGCACACTAAAGGGGAGTTTCTCTCTCTGCGGAAAAGGATTGCACACAGGTCTAAGTCTGACAGTGACGTTTAACCCTGCACCAGAGAATACTGGATACAAGATTCAACGCATAGACTTAGAGGGAATGCCTGTCATTGATGCAATAGCAGAAAATGTGATAGACACTCAGAGAGGCACTGTTTTGGCCAAAGGTGATGCAAGGGTATCTACCGTAGAGCATGGATTGGCAGCACTCTATGCGTTGGGGATTGACAACTGTCTTATTCAGGTAAACGGTCCAGAGTTTCCAATCCTTGATGGTAGTGCCATCCAATATGTCAACAAGATTAAAGAGATAGGCAAGGAAGAGCAGAAAGCGCCCAAAGACTGGTACGTTATCCGCAAGAAAATCGAGGTGAAAGATGAAGAGACGGGATCGTGTATCACCATCCTGCCAGACGAGGAGTTCAGTCTCACTGCAATGTGCTCGTTTAATTCAAAGTTCATCAACAGCCAATTTGCCACCCTTGACAAGGTGGAGGATTTCTGCACCGAGATTGCTCCTGCTCGTACCTTTGTCTTTGTAAGAGATATCGCACCCCTGCTGAAGGCGAATCTGATTAAAGGTGGAGATATGGACAACGCCATCGTGATATACGAAAGACAGATATCTCAAGAGGAGTTGGACAAGTTGGCCGACATGCTTCAGGTGGAACATCGCGTGGCTTCTGAATTGGGCTATATTCAGCACAAGCCTATTGTATGGGAAAACGAGTGTACACGTCACAAACTGTTAGATGTGATTGGCGACATGGCACTCATCGGCAAACCCATCAAAGGTAGGATTATCGCCACACGTCCTGGCCACTCCATCAATAACAAGTTTGCGCGTTTGTTAAGAAAAGAAATTCGCAAGCACGAGGTTCAGGTGCCTGTATATGATCCTAACGAGCCTGCTGTCATGGATGTGAACCGCATCCGAGAATTGCTGCCACACAGATACCCTATGCAGTTGGTGGACAAGGTCATCTCTTTGCGTGCAAACAGCATTGTCGGCATCAAGAATGTAACAAGCAATTAACCCT
>CALZNR010000145.1 GCA_945827565.1 uncultured Prevotella sp. | reverse complement strand
CGAGATTTCTGCCTGTCTCGTGGGCTCGGAGATGTGTATAAGAGACAGTAGTCTCTTTTTGCGAGAGACAACTTCTCATGTATAATGGCCTTGAACTCCTGGAGTTCCTCATCTGAATATCGAACTTTTTCTGTCATAGTTATTGGGATTGAATGATTACACTTTGCTAATGAGTATATTTATGGTTAATTCATCTATTTCCACTGACTGACCTTCGTTGGCTGCAAACGTAATACTGTCGGCCAAAATCTGTGACTTGATATATTCCTCGTAAGCAATCACTGCATTCTTCAGAACCTCCGTGTCACTGATAACCACCTGAATCCTATCAGTTATCTCCAAACCAGAATCCTTACGGATGTTTTGTATTCTGTTGATGATTTCACGTGCAATGCCTTCATTCCTAAGCTCATCCGAGATGGTAACATCAAGAGCCACTGTAAGATTACCCTCGTTGCTAACCAGCCATCCTGGAATATCCTCATTGATAATCTCAACATCCTCGATATCCACAGAGATGTTGCTTCCCTCAACAGACAACTGCATTGTCTTGTTTGCTTCAAACAAGTTAATGTCTTCTTGAGACAAATCGTTCAACTGCTGAGCCACGCTCTTCATCAGCTTTCCATACTTCTTACCCATGGTTCGGAAGTTGCACTTCACGCGTTTCACCAAGATGCCACTACCCTCTACGAACTTCAATTCCTTGACATTCACCTCGTTGAGGATCAAATCCTTGACGGCAGAAACATAATACCGTTGCTTGCTGTCAACCGCAGGTATCATAATTTCATGCAGTGGCTGCCTTACCTTGATGTTTACTTTTCGGCGAAGAGCAAGCACCATGGATGTGATTTTCTGGGCTGTACACATCTTCGTCTCCAACTCTTCATCGATGAAGGTGGTATCTGCCTTGGGATAGTCAGCCAAATGCACAGACACATGCGACTCTCTGTGAGATGCCGCCTGCAAATCCAGATACAGGCGATCGGCATAGAATGGTGCAAATGGAGCCAGCAGCTTCGCCACAGTTTCCAAACATGTGTATAAGGTTTGGAAAGCAGACAACTTGTCTGTACTCATCTCCTTACCCCAGAAGCGTTTTCTGTTGAGACGTACATACCAGTTGCTCAAATCATCATTTACAAACTGCTCTATCAGTCGGCCTGCCCTTGTCGGATCATAATCCTGCATCTCCTTCTTTACCTTTATAATCAAGGTATGCAAAACTGACAATATCCAGCGGTCAATTTCAGGACGCTCACTCAGAGGAATATCAGCTTCCCTGTAATCAAAGCCATCCACATTGGCATACAGACTGAAGAACGAGTAAGTATTGAATAGAGTGCCGAAGAACTTACGCTTCACTTCATCAACACCTTCTGGGTCAAATTTCAAATTATCCCATGGTTCTGAATTGGTAAGCATATAGAATCTCACAGCATCTGCACCATACTTGTCCATCATCTCAAACGGATTGACCACATTACCCACATGCTTTGACATCTTGTTGCCCTTGGCATCCAAGACAAGACCTGTGGAGATAACGCTTTTGAAAGCCACGCTGTCGAACACCATAGTGGCGATGGCATGAAGTGTGAAGAACCAACCACGTGTTTGATCAACACCCTCGTTGATAAAATCTGCGGGGAAGGCTATCTTATCATCTATAAGTTCTTTGTTCTCAAAAGGATAGTGAATCTGTGCATAGGGCATGGAACCAGAATCGAACCATACGTCTATCAAATCGCTCTCTCTCTTCATCTGCTTGCCCTTTGAACTCACCAAATAGATATCATCAACAAAAGGTCTGTGAAGATCTATCAAGTCATAGTTCTCCTGTGAATAATTGCCAGGAACAAATCCCTTTTCCTTTAACGGGTTATGAGACATGATACCTGTACTCACAGCCTTTTCAATCTCATCATAGAGTTCCTGTAGGCTGCCAATACATTTCTCTTCGCCATCCTCATCACGCCATATTGGTAATGGGGTTCCCCAAAAACGGGAACGTGAAAGATTCCAATCGTTCAGATTCTCCAACCAGTTGCCAAATCGTCCAGTGCCGGTGCTTTCAGGTTTCCATTGGATGGTTTTATTCAATTCCACCATTCTGTCCTTCTTGGCTGTGGAACGGATAAACCATGAGTCAAGGGGATAATACAAAACTGGCTTATCTGTGCGCCAGCAGTGTGGATAGTTGTGCACGTGCTTCTCTATCCTAAGCGCCTTGCCTGCCTGTTTGAGTATCATGCAAAGCACAATATTCAAATCTTCTGCCTTTGCAGCAGCTGCTTCGTCATATTTGCCATTGACATTGAACTCTGGCTTGTACGCGTTCTTTACATACTCCCCTGCATACTGGGAATAAGAGTCACACAACACACAAGCAGAAACGAAATGACTATCCAGCTCGTCTATTTTGTAATATTTTCCTTCCAAATCAACCATAGGTCTTGTCTCACCCTTTTTGTTGATGAGGAAAAGTGGGGGGATATGAGCATCCTTGGCCACCTTAGCATCGTCTGCACCAAAAGTTGGAGCAATATGCACGATACCAGTACCATCTTCCGTGGTGACATAATCACCTGGAATCACACGGAATGCACATTCAGACATCTCTACAAAACGGTCCTTACCACTTTCTGAGGTAAACACCTTGTCTGCATGTGCATCAGCATACTGATGTACGTAAGAGGGAGCATTGGCATCTATCTTCTGACAGGGTTTCACCCAAGGCATTAGTTGCTGGTACTGAGTGCCACATAGTTCTGCACCTGTCATTACCTTCACCACTCTGTAAGGCACCACCTTATCTCCGTGTTTGTAGCTGTTCAGATCTGCATCTTTACCTCTTTCATTGAAATAGGCAGACAAGCGAGATTCTGCAACAACCACAGTTATCTTGTCATCTGTATAGGGGTTGTAAGTCTGCACCACAGCATAGGTTATCTTTGGGCCTACACACAGGGCTGTGTTTGATGGAAGCGTCCATGGTGTGGTGGTCCATGCTGCAAAATATGCCTTGCCCCATTCGTTCCATAAGGAATCGCTTGACGTGATTTCAAACAATGCTGTACAGGTGGTATCTTTGACATCCCTGTAGCAACCAGGCTGGTTCAACTCATGCGAAGAGAGACCTGTTCCTGCACCTGGAGAGTATGGCTGGATGGTGTAGCCTTTGTACAATAGCCCTTTGTTGTACAATTGTTTAAGCAACCACCATAGGGTTTCAATATACTTATTGTCGTAAGTGATGTAGGGATGGTCCAAATCAACAAAATAGCCCATCTGCTCTGTAAGTTTACGCCACTCAGCAGTAAACTTCATAACGTTCTCTCTACATTTCTTGTTATAATCTGCAGTGGAAATATAGCGTTTGCTTTCCTTGTTGTCAATGTCGGCTTTGGTAATACCAAGTTCCTTCTCTACACTCAGCTCTACAGGGAGTCCATGGGTATCCCATCCTGCTTTTCTACGCACCTGAAAACCATTCATGGTTGCGTATCTGTTGAAGGTATCTTTGATAGAGCGCGCCAAAACATGATGAATACCAGGATGACCATTCGCGGAAGGAGGACCCTCAAAAAATATGAAATGTGGACAGCCATCCTTCTCGTCAATGGATTTGTGAAATATATCCAGGCTATTCCATTGCTCTAATATTTCATTGTTAACTCTCGTTAAATCAAAATGTTTGTGTTCAGCAAACTTGGCCATATTCTTTATTTAATTGTTTACCTATCTATATGAAAAACGTTGCAAAGATACGAATATTCAAGTACACCGCCAAATGAAATGCTTTTTTTTCATAGACTACAATCTACTCAAGAGGGGTGAGTAGAGAGGCTAATCAATTTTCATTTTTTTGTTCAATGTGTGATTGTATATATCTCATTTCCTTGAGTATATGTTCTTTTCTCTTGATAATATAAGGCGATGGTCTCGATGAATTGTAACGTATTGGATTGGGCAATGTTGCAGCTATCATCGCACACTGCCCTTTTGCCAAATCCTTGGCAGTGCATTGAAAGTGCCACTCTGCAACGGCAGCTACGCCATAGATGCCATCTCCCATTTCAATAGAGTTCAGATATACCTCCATGATGCGCTCTTTGCTCCACATCATTTCAATTAAAACGGTGAAATAGGATTCAAGAACTTTACGCAACCACGACCTGTCTGGCCATAAAAAAACATTTTTTGCAGTTTGCTGGGAAATGGTACTGGCACCGTGTTTCGTCCTCTTTCCCTTCTTTTGATTGTGTTCTATGGCTTTTTCTATTGCTTTGAGGTCGAAACCATGATGCTGATAGAAGCGCTGATCTTCACTTGCCACAACAGCTAAAGGCATATATTCTGACATCTGTTCTAAAGGCACCCAATGATGATGGCAGGTGATAGACTTGCCATCTTTTATCTGCTGTGCCATTCTAAGAAACATCAACGGGGTGAAATAGACTGGAACAAAACGCAATAAAACAACAGAAAGAATGGTGGAAGCCAAAAAAGCAACCACCATCCATTTTATGATTTTAGTTAATGTCCTTAAAATCAACATTGAATAATTTCAGCAAGTATCAGTTCTGAGCCTGAGCAGCCTGAATCATCTCCTGGCTTGCATACATGTAAACTTCCACGCGACGGTTCTGCTGACGTCCAGCTGCAGTAGAGTTGTCTGCAACAGGATTGGTAGAACCCTGACCCTCTACAGACTTAATCTGTGAAGCCTGTACGCCACAGCT
>CALZNR010000144.1 GCA_945827565.1 uncultured Prevotella sp. | reverse complement strand
CTAATTGATTTTCACCTATAAAGGTACAAAATATTTATGAGACTACCAACTTTTTATGAACAAAATCTTATCCCGAACTGGGGTAAAGTATGATTTATTGGATTTGAACATGACGCTGAAGGGTTCTTTGAATAAAGGGCTGTGCCGCTGAATTTTGACGGCACAGCCCTTATTGGATGTTTGGCGTTGGTTTTATTTCACTGTTTTCTTGACGGTGTGGCCGTTTTGACGGAAGATGTACACTCCTGCTGGCAATGCAGGGGTTGCGCCGTTGGTTTCGGCTACCTTCACACCCTGTGTGGTATAGACGGTGAGCGGCTGGTGGTCAGTGGTGGCTTGGCTGATGCCGGTGGTGCCGGTAGCTTCGAGCCGCACGTTGTCGATGGCTATGTGGCCGTCCATATTGCCGCTGTAATACCAGCGGAACATGATTTCGCCCGTGTCGGAGAGGTTGGTCACATCGTGTGTGATGTGCACGGGGCTGCAGGTTGCGCCTTCTTCCAGGTCGGTGTCATGGTAGGGGGTGAGCATCTCCACGTCTTGCCACGATGCACCGCGGTCGGTGGAATATTCGATGAAGGCCTCGCAGTCGTCCCACATCGACAGATAGTCGAGGTCGTAGCTCAGGGTGAGCGTCTGGCCGGCTTCGTGGGCTGTGCTCAGCGGCGGTGTGACAAGGTGGGCCATGATGCCTGCATAGCCGGCGCTGATGCCGTCGATGGAGGCGTAATAGCCGTCGAATCCATTGCCGTTGATGTTCATCTCAAACCAATCGTCAAATCTCCATACATAAAAGTCTTCGGTGTATTGATACAGGTTTTCTACTGTCCAGTCGGCTGGCTTGAACGGGGTGTCGAATGTCTCGCTGAAGGGCAGCGGATGGACGGGCATGGTGCCATTGCTGATGCTCACTGCCGATGGCATCGACTCTACATCATCGTCATAAACAGCGGTGACGGTGTAGTCGAACTGGCCCTGAGGAACAGCCGTGTCGGTGTAGGTGCAGGTGGTGATGCCTGTGGCTATGGCGGTGGTGCTGCGGTAAACGTTGTAGCCCTTGACGCTGTGGTCGCGGTCGGCGGGGGCTTGCCATGACAGCTCGACCTGGCCGTTGTCGCCAAGCTCGGCCGAAAGCTGGGTGACGGGCATGCGCGTGCCGATGGCTATCACATCGCCCACGGCTTCTGATTCGCCCGAGGGATTGTCGTACATGGCCGACACCTTGTATTCGTAAACTCCCTTGGTGAGCCCGGTGTTCTCAAAACTGGTTTCCGTGATGCCATAGCCTGCCCACATGCCGTTGCAATAGACAATGTAGCCTTCAGGTTTTTGGTTGCCCTGGGGTTCGTCCCATGTAATCACAGCTGTGTAGCCCTGCTCGCTGTCGTAGCGTGAACTGACCTGCACGTTGAGTGGTGCATCGAAGGTGGGGGCAAGGATGTTGACCGTGGTCTGCACCCCTTCGCTCTCCTCATCGGTGAGGGCATCGTAGAAGGCCACACGGTAGGTGTGCTCGCCCTCTGCTTTCTCGCTGACATCGGTGTATTGGCGTGCGTTGATGCTGCCGGCTATGAGTTGGCCGTCGAGATAGATGTTGTAGCCGCCGAATGAGGTGGTGGATGCTGCCTTGCTGATGGGGGCAGCGGGTGCTGGGCCGCTGATGCGCACATCGTCGATGGCCCACAGGAAATAGAGATGGTCGGTGGCTGATGCCTTGCCGCTCACGGCGTGGAAGGCGATGCGGGTGTCGGGGGTGGCAGCTCCCAAGGGCAGTGAAACCAACTGCCAGCCGCCGTCGGGTGAGCACTGGGTGCGGGCATCCCATATCACTTGCCAAGTGTTGCCGCCATCGTGGCTCACCTTGACATAATAGTGGTCGTCGTAGCCCTCGTAGGTGTCGTATTCGAGCACCATGGGGTCGATGTAGCTGTAGAACTCGAGGTTGGTGGCGTTGTCGTATGGCGGTGATATGAGCCACTCGTCTTGGTTGGCCGACGAACCGTCGGGGTGAGTGCCAAGGTCCATGAATACCATGGCGCTGTGGCTGCCCGTGTGGATGTAGTCGGTGTAGTTGTCGAACTGTGAGAAATCATCGGTGGGGTAGTGGAACCATGTGCAGCGGTAGTCGCTGCCGTTGGCGGTCTGCACCGTCCACCCCTCACCAGGGAAGGTGTCGTCTTCAAAACCGTTGTTCTCTACATCGTTCATGCCTGTTGGCAATTCCCATGACAGGTCAACCTTGCTTCCGTTGACTTCTGCCTGGAGGTTGGTCTGTGCCTGTGCGCCCATGGGCAGCAGACAGAGGGCAAACAGTGTGGATGCCCACGACCGGTGATGGTGTAATGTTAGTTTCATAAGCCATGAGATTTAAAAAAGAATAAGATGCTGCAAAGATAATGAATGATGGGCATCAATGGAACATTTTGCATGTGTTTGCGGTTACTATTTCACGAAACAGTAACCAAAAGAGCGTTATGCGTTGATTTTTTTCTCTTTTTCCTCTCTCGACAGCTTCTGGTACATGCTGGGCTTGATGCCCGTGATGCGGGTGAAGACGGTGATGAAATTGGCCTGCGACTTGTAGCCCACGCTCTCTGAGATGGCCTTGATGGTGAGTTTGCCGTAGGTGTCGTCGTCCATCAGGCGGCGCATGGCTTCTTTGATGCGGTATTCGTTGAGCAGGGTGCGGAAGTTCTTGCCAAACACTTGGTTGATGACTTGTGAGGCGTAGCGGGTGTTGGTGCCTGCCTTCTCGGCAAGACGCTCGATGGTGAAGTTGCTGTCGCAGAAATCTTCTGTTTGCTCCATGGTGTGCATGATGCAGGCAAGAATGGCCTTGCGCTGCTCTTCGGGCACGGTGGTGGAGGTGGGGCGCGGCGACTGCTCTTCGAGGTCGTGTATGCGCTGCCGATAGGCATTCTCTTCGGTGAGCATGGCCTTGCTGCGCTCATAGAGGCTGTTGTAGGATGCCTTGAGGCGGCGTTTCTGCACAATGACCACGGCAAGCAGCACCATGAACAGCAGCGAACAGGCGATGAGGGTGACAAGCCAGCGGCGCTGCATGGTGAGCTGCATCTCCTTGCGCTCTTTCTCCAACGTGAGGTTGTTGATGGTGTCGGTGCTGCGGTTGGTTTCGTAGAGAAACTGGGCGTTCTTGAGGTGGTTGAACGCTGTGATGTTATAGATGGAGTCGTTGAGGTCGAGGTATTCTGACTTGTATTGAAGGGCTCTTTCTAAATTGCGCTTCTCATAGAGCATATAGAGCTTCTTCAGTGTTTCGGCCAGCAGGTTGGCTTGGTTGTTTTCGCGTGCCAGACGTTCGTTGGTGTGCAGATAGCACAGGGCTGAATCTACTTGGTTGAGGCGGAGAAACGATTCGGCCATGCTTGTGTATGAAGAGCCTTCGCACTCAACGCCCAACTGATGTTCTTGGGCATAGTGGGCCGACTGGCTGAACCAGCGGATGGCCTCGCGGTGGCGGTTCTCGTAGGAGAGTATCATGCCCTTGTCCATGAGCAGGTTGTAGTGGTAGCGTGGACGCTGCTCGCGGTTGGCGGCCATCTCTCGGTAGTAGGCCTTGATGCGGCTGAGGGGCTCTTTGGTGGGGTAGGCGCATATCAGATTGTTGAGCAGACGGTTGACGAAGCTCTTGTCGCCGCTGTGGCGTGCCACGGCGAGTGCCTTGCGATAGAACATGGAGCTGCGCTCAAAGTCGTTGAACATGCTATAGACATTGCCTATCATGTTGTAGATGCGGGGAATCATGTCGCTGAAGCCGTTGTCTTCGCACAGTTTGAGACTGGTGAGGAAATATTCCATGGCCTTGGAATAGGAGCAGCGCATGTAGTAGATGTTGCCGATGTGGCAGGCGGCCTTGGCACAGGCGTATTTGTCTTGCCGCTCCATCTGTGCAGAGTAGCGGCTCATCAGGATGTTGAAGGCCACGAGAGCACGGTCGTCGGCCTGGATGCCTGTCTGGGTTTCGCCGTAGCGCAACAGGGACTGGGCATTGAGGGTTGACAGCTGGCGGTATTGTGCCTCGATGGGATGCTGGCGGTTGTCGTGGGCATACATGCCGATGCAGACCGAGCTGAGGAGCATGGCCAGCAGAAGTGAGGCGAATGGGCGCCAGGGGCTTGTATCGGCGGTATGCGGCATAGGGTGTGGGATTGGTGGTTTAGTGACGACCTGCTTTCATCATGCACCATGCGCCGATGGCGATGAAAGGCAGACTGAGCAGTTGGCCCATGTCCAAGGGCAGTGAGGCCTCGAAGGCTTCCTGCACCTCTTTGGTGTATTCGATGAAGAAACGGGCGGTGAATATGCCGGTGAGGCAGAGGCCGAAATAATAGCCCGTGCCCACCCGTTGGGGCCAGCGGCGGATGGGGTCGATGCTGCCATCGACATGGGTGATGTTGTCGTCTTCAAAACAGCGCAGCACATGGATGATGGCGTCGGTCTCGCGGATGTTGCCCAAAAACTTGTTGCCAAGACCCTCGCCCTTGGAGGCTCCCTTGACAAGGCCTGCAATATCCACTATCTCGCAGGTGGCGGGAACTATTCTTCCGGGATGGACTATCTCTGCCAGACGGGTGAGACGCTCGTCGGGCACGGTGATGACGCCCACATTGGGTTCTATCGTACAGAAAGGAAAGTTGGCTGCCTGTGCCTTGGCACTTGACAGACAATTGAAAAGCGTGGATTTGCCCACGTTGGGCCTGTCTCTTATACACATCTCCGAGCCCACGAGACAGGCAG
>CALZNR010000143.1 GCA_945827565.1 uncultured Prevotella sp. | reverse complement strand
TTTCTGACCAAGAATGTGGTTGATTTTCGTAAGAAATGTAAAATTCTCTGCCCGGGAATGGATTTCTTTCTCGGCACAAAAATCTTGTTTTCAACGGTGAGAACGGATGGAAGGTGTGGCAGACTGTGATGCAAAGCACGCTCGATGAGGGTGCAAAGCAGTTTGCTTTTAACTCTTTTTTACCCCTTTTTATGTAGCATATATGTGCGCACAGGCTTAATAGCCGTAGTCTTCGGCCAGCAATATCACAGAGATGCGGCCCGGCTTGGAGTTGCGTAGCAGGTGGATGCAGTTGCAGATGCTCTGTGGAGAGTTGCAGTTGTGGCACACACCATCTATCCTGCAGGGGGTGCTGATGTTGAAGCGTGCCGCATTGATGGGTGCCGCCGTGCTGCGAGCCCTGGCCAAGGCTGCCTCTACCGTTTGTGCCACCTTTTGAAGAGAGATGACAAAGATGACCTGCTTGGGACCAAAGGTGATGGCTGCCACCCGGTTGCCATTGCCGTCAATATTCACGATGACGCCATCTTCGCTCAGGGCATTGGCACTCGAGAGATAGAAGTCGGCAGAAAAAGCCTTGCGGTATATCTCTTGCGCCTCTTCAGCACTCTGTGCCAAGTCGCGGTCGAACAGCTGGTAGGTGCCAGCCTCGTGCAGGGCACGGGTCAGTCCCATGTCTCTCAGTGTCATGGAGCCACCCCAGGTGACTGTAGCCCCTGCGGGAATCATCTCTTTCACTTTCTCTATTGCCTGGGCGGCAGTGGGACAATACACCGCCTCCATGTTGCGCTTCTTCAACTGCTTGATGAGGTGGTTTGCCAAATGCTCGTTTCTTGTTTCCAATGGTGTTGTCATAATCGTTGAATGTTGTGCTGTAACGTGATGCAAAGAAACAAAAAAACTTAGGATTGGGCAAGATTTAGGCGCAAATATTGTACTTTTGTAGCCACTTTACACTTACCCATCAACAGAAAACAACCTCAACATGATTGTTTGCATCGCAGAGAAACCCAGTGTGGCAAAGGATATAGCCCGCATCATTGGAGCCAACAAGTCGTATCAGGGTTATATGGAGGGCAATGGCTATCAGGTGACGTGGACCTTTGGACACCTGTGCACGCTGAAAGAGCCCAACGACTATACCGATATGTGGAAGTCGTGGAGCCTCACCTCGCTGCCCATGATACCCGCACGCTTTGGCATCAAACTGATAGACAATGAGGGCATCCGCAAGCAGTTTGCCGTGATTGAAAGACTGATGCAGCAGGCCGACAGTATCATCAACTGCGGTGACGCCGGGCAGGAGGGAGAACTGATACAGCGATGGGTGATGCAGAAAGCCAAAGCCAGCTGTCCGGTGAAGCGACTGTGGATATCGTCGATGACAGACGAGGCCATCAGAGAAGGCTTCAGTAATCTGAAGGACCAGGACGACTACCAGCCCCTGTATATGGCAGGACTGAGCAGAGCCATCGGCGACTGGCTGATGGGAATGAATGCCACACGCCTCTACACCTTGAAGTATGGGCAGAACAGGCAGGTGCTCAGCATAGGCAGGGTGCAAACCCCCACGCTGGCGCTCATTGTGAACCGACAACACGAGATAGACCATTTTGTGCCTGAAGCATATTGGGTGCTTTCCACCACCTATCGTGACACCGTGTTTACTGCCACCAAAGGCAAGTTCACGGTGAAGGAAGAGGGAGAGGAGTTTTTGAACACCATCACAGGCAAACCTTTTGTGGTGACTTCTGTGCAAAAGAAAAATGGCACTGAAGCACCACCACATCTCTACGACCTGACCTCGCTGCAGGTGGATTGCAACAGGAAATTCAATATGAGCGCCGAACAGACACTGAACATCATACAGGGGCTGTACGAGCGAAAACTCACCACCTATCCTCGTGTAGATACCCAGTATCTCAGCGATGATGTGTATTCCAAATGCCCCATCATCCTGAAAAGCATACGTGGATATGAGGCGTGTACCAAACCATTGGAAGGGAAAAAGCTGCCAAAGTCGAAGAAGGTGTTCGACTCTTCCAAAGTGACCGACCACCATGCCATCATCCCTACCGGTGTGGCAGCGATGAACCTGTCGGATATGGAGCGGCATGTCTATGACCTGATTACCCGTAGGTTTATCTCCGTGTTCTATCCTGACTGTAAGTTTGCCACCACCACGGTGCTGGGCAGGGTGGAGGACATTGAGTTCAAGGTGACAGGAAAAACCATTCTTAGTCCTGGTTGGCGTGTGGTGGATGCCTCGGCACAGCAGAAAGAACAGACCGAAGCAACAGCCATGGAGCCTGCCGTGCTGCCCGAGTTTGTGGAAGGAGAAAGCGGAGAGCATCAGCCCTCGTTGACAGAGAAGTGGACCACGCCCCCCAAGTATTACACAGAGGCCACTCTGCTGAGAGCCATGGAAACAGCCGGCAAGTTTGTGGAAGACGAGACCCTGCGCATGGCGCTGAAAGAGAATGGTATAGGCCGACCATCGTCTCGGGCATCCATCATAGAGACACTCTTCAAAAGGCACTATATCAGGCGCGAACGCAAGAACTTGGTGGCCACGCCTACGGGCATAGAACTGATAGGGGTGATACGCGAAGAACTGCTCAAAAGCTGTGAGCTGACCGGTATATGGGAAAAGAAGCTGAGAGATATAGAGCATCAGAAATACGACGCGGCACAGTTTGTGAACGAGCTGAAGGAGCAGATCAAGCAGATTGTGGATGATGTGATGAGAGATGGCAGCAACCGACGTGTGGCGGTGACCACCGAAGACGACCTGAAGAAAAAGAAGAAGAGTGTTGCCGCAACGGGCGCCCCCAAGAAAAAAACTGCGGGCAGCAAGAAGATTGCTTCTGCCGACACCATTGCCGTGGGGATGAAGTGCCCCCTGTGTGGCAAGGGCACCGTGATACGTGGCAACACACAGTATGGCTGTTCGCGCTGGAAAGAGGGTTGCACCTGGCGCCATGCAATAAATGAACAATGAAAGCGTTATACTTACAGCGTCGCTCCGCAACAGTATGCTGAAGCGCAAAGCTTATCTCACCATGACACAATACCTTAAAATCATAGCACTGTCTCTGTCGCTCCTCCTTGTACTGGTGGGGTGTGGGGCTGATGCAGCCATGAAGAAAGGAGATAAGTTCTATGCACTGGGCGAATATTTCGATGCTGCCACACAATACAAAAAAGCCTACAGTGCCACCCCAGCCAAGGATAGGGTGAACAGAGGAAAGCGTGCACTGAAGTTGGCAGATTGCTACAGGCGTATCAACTACACACAGCGTGCCATTGCAGCCTATCAGAATGTGGTGAGGTATAAGCAGACCGACAGCTTGACACTGCTCTACCTGGGGCAGCAGTTGCTGAAAAACGGAAACTATAAAGAGGCAGCCAAGTATTTCCAACAGTTGGTGGACAGTATGCCCCATCATCGTCTGGCACAGGCAGGACTGGCCTCTGCCCTACAGGCTCCGCAGTGGAAAAAGGAAGGCTCTGCCTATACTGTGAAGAAAGAGAACTTCTTCAACTCACGCCGTGCCGACTACTCTCCTGTGCTGGCAGGCGATAACTACGATCAGCTCTATTTCACCTCTACCCGCAATCAGGTGGCAGGCGACGAACTGAGCGGTATCACAGGCACCAAAAACGGAGATATAATGATGTCGGTGAAGAATGAAAAAGGCAAGTGGGAAAAGCCCGAGGTGATAGAGGGAGAAATGAACACCGAGTTTGACGAAGGAGCCTGCTGCTTCACACCCGACAATAAGACGATGTATCTGACACGCTGCGTGAGCGATGCCTCCTATCCTCGCTATGCCACAATATGCACCTCTCTGCGCTCGGATGCCTCTTGGGGAAAACTCACCGAGGTGTCCATCACTAAAGACACCCTTTCGAGCTATGCCCATCCTGCCATTTCGCCCGACGGGGAGTGGCTCTACTTTGTGAGTGATATGCCCGGCGGCATTGGCGGACTGGACCTGTGGCGTGTGCGTACGGGCAGTCACGGACTGGGGGGAGTGGAGAACCTGGGGCGTCCCATCAATACCGAGGGCGATGAGATGTTTCCCACCTTCAGACCTAACGGCGACCTCTACTTCTCGTCTAACGGGCATCCCGGTATGGGCGGACTGGATATATTCATTGCAATACCCGACACACTGGCAGGCAGATGGACGATAGAGCATCCCGGCTATCCGCTCAACTCTCAGGGAGATGACTTTGGCATGACCTTTGAAGGACTGCTTAACCAGGGTTTTTTCTCGTCTAATCGTGGCGATGGAAAAGGCTGGGACCACATCTACAGCTTTGTGAATCCCGAGATAGTGCAGACGGTGAAGGGATGGGTGTATGAAAAAGACGGGTATGAACTGCCCAACGCCTTGGTGTATATGGTGGGCAATGACGGTACCAATGTGAAACTGAGTGTCAAGGGCGATGGCAGTTTTACTCAAGCCATCAGGCCAAATGTAGATTACGTGTTCCTTGGCACATGCAAGGGCTATCTGAACCACAAGGAACAGCTGCGGGTGGAGCCTGTTACAGAGTCGGAAGAGTATGTGCTACAGTTTCCGCTGGCATCCATCACAGCCCCCGTGCTCATAGACAATATATTCTATGACTTTGACAAGGCCGACCTGCGTCCGGAATCTACAGAGGCACTCGACCAATTGGTGAAGTTGCTCAACGAGAATCCTAATGTGACCATAGAGCTAAGTGCCCACTGCGACTATCGTGGTCCTGTCTCTTATACACATCTCCGAGCCCACGAGACAGGCAGAAAT
>CALZNR010000142.1 GCA_945827565.1 uncultured Prevotella sp. | reverse complement strand
CTTCCGGGGCTTCCGGGGCTTCCGGGCCATCTGGTTCTTCCGGTTCTTCCGGTTCATCCGGTTCATCCGGCTCATCCCATGGCCTTCCTCATTTACCTTTGTGCCTGTTGGCGCGCTGCTCGCGGTATTTGGCTTTCTGCCGTGCCGAGCCGCTGCCATGCGCTCCCGTGATGTATTTCTTTTTCTTGGCCTTGGTTTTCACTTTGCCATCATCAGCCTTGGATGCCTGACCACCCTTGCCAAAATTGATACCATGCTCAAGAATAGCACTGAAATCGTCGTTGTTCATTTGCTTATGCTTGGCTTGATCAATGATGGAACAGGCGCACACCTGTGAATGCCATGGCTATTCCATACTTATCGCAGGTTTCAATTACATTGTCGTCACGTACAGAACCACCTGCTTGCGCAATATACTGCACACCACTCTTATGGGCACGCTCTATATTATCGCCAAAGGGGAAGAAGGCATCACTGCCAAGCGACACTGCCGTGTTCTGCGCTATCCATGCTTTTTTCTCCTCTCGTGTCAGCGGCTCGGGTTTCTCCTTAAAGAACATCTGCCATGTACCCTCTGCCAGCACATCCTCGTAATCATCTGAGATATAAACATCAATGGTGTTGTCTCTGTCGGCACGACGAATCTTATCCACAAAGGGCAGGTTCATCACCTTGGGATGCTGGCGCAACCACCAAATATCTGCCTTGTTGCCTGCGAGACGTGTGCAGTGGATGCGACTCTGCTGACCGGCACCAATACCTATAGCCTGACCGTCTTTCACGTAGCACACCGAGTTGCTCTGGGTATATTTCAAGGTGATGAGAGCAATCATCAGGTCGCGCTTAGCCTCGTTGCTAAAACTCTTGTTTTGTGTAGGCATATTGGCAAAGAGAGCCTCATCGTTGAGCTTCACCTCATTTCTTCCCTGTTCAAAGGTGATGCCATACACCTGCTTGCGCGCTATGGCCTCGGGAACATAGTTCACATCAATTTTGATGACATTATACGTTCCCTTGCGCTTCTCCTTCAATATCTCCAATGCCTCGGGAGTATAGTCGGGTGCTATCACGCCATCGCTCACCTCTCTTTTGATCAACAGGGCTGTCGCCACATCACAGGTATCGCTCAGTGCAACAAAGTCACCATACGAACTCATGCGGTCGGCACCTCTTGCACGAGCATAAGCGCAGGCAATGGGTGAGAGTTCCACACCAAGATCATCCACAAAATACACCTTCTTCAAGGTATCGCTCAAAGGAAGACCCACGGCAGCACCAGCGGGAGATACATGCTTGAACGAAGCGGCAGCAGGCAGTCCTGTTGCTTCCTTGAGTTCCTTTACCAACTGCCAAGAGTTGAAGGCATCAAGAAAGTTGATATACCCGGGACGACCGTTAAGTACTTCTATAGGCAATTCGCCCTCAGTCATAAAGATACGTGAGGGTTTTTGGTTGGGATTACAACCATATTTTAACTGTAATTCTTTCATAATTCTACTAATTATTGTGTCTGCAAAGGTAATGCAAAAATTCGGATTACCCTAAATTTCACTTGTAATTATTTTGCTGTTCAATGGATTATCGCTATTTTTGCAGTGATGAAAATCTTCGCAAGTCACCAGATAAGGGATTTAGACAATTACACCATTACCCACGAACCCATTGAGTCTATCAACTTGATGGAGCGGGCGGCCAAGGCCATAGTGCGTGCCATTACCTCTAAGTGGCAAGCCGCAACGCCTGTGGTGGTATTTGCTGGTCCTGGCAACAACGGTGGCGATGCGCTTGCCGTGGCTCGCCTATTGGCAGAACTGGGCTATCGGGTACAGGCTTTTCTGTTCAACATCAGTGGCAAACTCTCTACCGATTGCGAAATCAACAAGAAGCGCATTGAGGATTGTAAGAAGATAGATGCCTTCACCGAGGTGACACAGGAGTTTGACCCACCACAGCTGCAACGCGATATGCTGGTGATTGACGGTTTGTTCGGTTCTGGCTTGAGCAAGCCCTTGGCAGGCGGTTTTGCCTCTTTGGTAAAATATATCAATGCTTCGCCTGCACAGGTTATAAGCATTGATGTGCCCTCGGGACTGATGACAGAAGACAACACCTACAACGTAAGGGCAAACATCATCCGTGCCAACTACACCCTTACGCTACAGCAACCCAAGCTATCGTTCTTCTTTGCAGAAAACCAGACCTTCATCGGACAGCTGGAAATACTCGACATCAAACTGAGTGCCGAGGGAATGGAACAGATAGAGACCGACTTCTCCACCATTGAAAGAGGGGAGATACAGCAGATGATGCTCCCCCGCAGCGCCTTTGCCCACAAGGGCACCATGGGGCATGCACTCTTAGTGGCTGGAAGTTACGGCATGGGAGGAGCGGCCATACTGGCTGCCAAGGCATGTCTGCGCTCGGGCGTGGGCAAGGTGACTGTGCACTGTCCCAAGCGCAACAATATGATTCTGCAGATGACTGTACCCGAAGCGGTGGTTCAACTGGATCAGGAGGAAACCACCTTTACGGAACCTGTGGAGACGGAGGATTTCAATGCCATGGGTATCGGACCGGGGTTGGGCACCAACGAGCAAACGGCAATAGCACTGATAGCCCAACTGCGACGCACCCAATGCTCCATCGTGGCGGATGCCGATGCACTGAATATCCTGGCAAATCACAGGGCATGGCTGCAACAACTGCCCAAGAACATCATCATGACCCCTCACGTCAAAGAGTTTGACCGACTGGCAGGACAGAGCAGCGACAGCTATGAACGAATGACCAAAGCCATCAACATGGCAAAGAAGATGCACAGCTACATCATACTGAAAGGTCATCACACCGCCATCTGTATGCCTGATGGCAAGGTGAAGTTCAATACCACGGGCAATGCAGGCATGGCAACGGCTGGCAGCGGTGATGTGCTCACGGGCATCCTCACAGCATTGCTGGCACGAGGCTATAGAAACGCCAACGCCTGCATGGTGGCTGTATATCTGCACGGACTGGCTGGCGACTTGGCAGCAGAAGACCTGGGCATGGAGAGCGTCACCGCCTCTGACATCATACACTACCTGCCCGCCGCATTTAAAATGCTCTACAAAAAAGGATAAATCATACATTCTGACACGCTACGAACCATGATAAAACACTTAGTTTTTGGAACTGCACTGATGCTCTGCACTTCAGTAAGTGCACAAACAATGATAAGCAAATACCGCCCGGGACAAACCGCTGAGGGCGCCGTATATTTCCTTCCCAAAACAGCCCTGCGCATCAGCGTACTGGTGGAGAAGACCACCTACACTCCCGGAGAGTTGTCACAATATGCAAAAAAGTATCTGAGCCTGCAAGATGTGAGCGAGGATGACGATATATCTCACCGTGTGCTCTCGTTGGGCCTCACCTCGTTCGCGCTGGCAGATACAACAAAATGCTTTGCTGTAAAACTCAATGCCAAGAGCAATGCCACCAATATGGTGATTGGCGATGACGGTATTCTGCAGGCCATCAATGCTCTGCCTGCCACCACCACCCAACCAAAGGCGTTCGTGCCCAGCAAAAGGAAGGAACTTATCAACCCCAAGACTCTGCTCAATGCAGATATCCTCTCTGCAGGCAGCACTGCCAAGATGGCTGAACTGGTGGCACAGGAAATCTACGACATACGTGAAAGCAAGAGCTTGCTCACCAAAGGACAAGCCGACTTTATGCCGAAAGACGGAGAGCAACTGCGCTTGATGTTGCAACAACTGGACGAACAAGACGAAGCCCTGACATCTATGTTCAAGGGCACCACACGCAAAGACACCATAGAGCATATTCTCACCTATTGCCCTGTACCCGGCAAAGACAAAGAAGTGTTGTTCCGCCTGTCTAAACGTCGTGGAGTGATTGACAGTGACGACCTCTCCGGCGCACCTTATTATATATGTATAGAAAATCTGAACACCGTGCCTTCAGAAGCGGAGGTCAATGCCAAGAACAAAAAGAAAAAGGAGGAAGAAGACGGCATCTACGTAAACGTGCCAAGCAAAATCAGAGTAACCATTCTGAAAGCCACCAAGCCCATGGGTTCCTTTGAACTGCATGCTGCGCAATACGGCCACAAAGAACTGCTGGGCGGTGACCTGTTCAACAAGAAGTTTACCACCCACTTGATACTGAATCCCACCACAGGAGCGGTGCAAAAACTGGATGCAGAACAACCCAAATAGACGGCTCCAATAGGCCATCCGCCATCCTTTGAAGCAAGGTTTACTGGCTACGGGTTCCATCACAGAAAAGGATACGCCACGAACTCCATCACAGACAAGGATAAGCCACGAACTCCATCACAGACAAGAAAAACAAATTGCACCCCAAAAGTTTTGCATTTAACTTTTGGGGTGCAATTCTATATGTGTAGGCCGTAGCCTCTTCTCACGTCATCATCTGCGGATGCCAACAACACCTAATGTATGATGTCGTCGAGCGTGATTTCAAAAACCAGCACACTGCCGCCTTTGATACCGCTGTAGTCTCTGCTGCCATAGCCCAAGGCGGCAGGGATATACACCATCCAATGGTCGCCGCAGGTCATATTCATCAGGGCAGTGCCCACGCCAATCACCAGATTGTTCACAGCCATCCTCGATGCCTTCACGATTTGGCGGTCGAGCGGTGGATAATAACTGCGGTCGAACACGGCACCTTCCTGATAGGTTTGGGTGGGCATCAGCCTACCGATGTAGTGCATATCCACGCTGTCGGTATAGCTGTCTCTTATACACATCTGACGCTGCCGACGATATGCAGTGTGTA
>CALZNR010000141.1 GCA_945827565.1 uncultured Prevotella sp. | reverse complement strand
TACACACTGCATATCGTCGGCAGCGTCAGATGTGTATAAGAGACAGGCAGTGATGGATCATGGCAAGACTTCTGTAGAACTGAAAGCTGTGGATCAGCACCATCCATTCTACGACCTGGAGGGTTCTAACAATATCGTGATGCTCACCACCGAAAGATACAAAGAATATCCCATGCTGATACAGGGCTACGGTGCTGGAGCAGACGTGACAGCAGCCGGGGTATTTGCCAACATCATGTCGATTGCCAATATCTAAGATGGCAGCCCCCCACCCTTTCAAATGACAACAACAACACGATGAAACACATTATTATATTAGGCGACGGCATGGCCGACCACAGGATAAAGCGTATTGACAACCTGACGCCACTGCAGCATGTAAGACCCAAATACATGAATCTACTTGCAGCAGAGGGAAAAAACGGCAGACTGCTCACCGTGCCAGAAGGATACAATCCTGGAAGTGAGGTGGCAAACACATCAATATTGGGATATGACCTGAATGTGGTGTACGAAGGTAGAGGACCTTTGGAGGCTGCAAGCATAGGCTATGAAATGGAACCAGACGACTTGGCACTGCGCTGCAACATCATCACACTGATGGATGGATGTATCAAGAACCACCATGGAGGTCACCTCACCACAGAACAAGGCGGCATACTCATTGATGCGCTCAACGAGAAATTGGGCAACGAAAAAATAAAATTCATCAAGGGCATCCAATACCGCCACCTGCTCATCATCAAGGGAGGAAACAAGCACATCCAATGTGCACCACCACACGACCATCCTGACGAGAAGTGGGCACCATTGCTGGTACAGGCCCAGCAGGATGCACCGAACGAGCAAGGCAGGATGACAGCAGAAGAGACCGCCACCCTTATCAACCAGCTTATACTTGATTCACAGGAGATACTGGCTAAGCATCCATTCAACAAGGGGCGCGCACTTCCCGCCAACAGCATCTGGCCCTGGAGTGGCGGATACCGCCCACAGATGCAGCCACTGAACATGACCTACCCCAACATAAAGAAAGGTGCAGTGATATCGGCTGTGGATCTCATCAGGGGCATAGGGAAATACGCAGGACTGGAGAGTATTACCGTAGAGGGCATGACCGGACTTGCAAATACCAATTATGAGGGCAAGGCACAAGCAGCCATCAATGCACTGAAAAATGGTTACGATTTTGTGTTTCTACACGTGGAAGCCAGCGATGAGGCAGGACATGACGGTGATCTTGCACTGAAAGAGAAAACCATTGTCGATTTGGACAAACGTATCATAGAACCTATATGGAATGCCGTACACGATATGGAAGATGAGCCGGTGGCAATAGCCGTGCTCCCCGACCATCCCACACCCGTGGAACTGCGCACACACGTAGGCGAACCAGTGCCGTTTGTTGTATGGTATCCCGGAATCACACCCGACAGTGTGACACAGTATGACGAATACAGCTGTATGGACGGAGAATACCACCTTCTCAAGTTTCATGAGTTCATGGACGTATTTATGAATCTATAAACCCTCGTGTGAAATAACAACAAGAATAACTTGCAACAAATATCAGAACACCATGATTTATTATAGCACCAACGGGCAAGCCCCCGTAGCCACATTGGAAAAAGCCGTAGTAAAAGGACTGGCAGAAGACAAAGGACTGTATATGCCACAGCAAATCAAGCCCCTGCCAACAGACTTTTATGAGAATATCGAAAAGATGACGTTCCATGAAATTGCTTTTCAAGTGGCGTCTTCGTTCTTTGGCGAAGACATTGACAAAGATGCACTGCGCAACATCGTGAACGACACACTGTCCTTCGACTGTCCTGTTCATCAGATAAATGAGAGAATATACAGTCTGGAACTCTTCCACGGTCCCACTCTGGCATTCAAGGATGTGGGTGCACGCTTTATGGCACGCCTGCTGCAATACTTCATCGGAAAGAAAGACAATGGGAAACTGGTAAATGTGCTGGTGGCAACCAGTGGCGACACAGGGTCTGCCGTTGCCAATGGTTTCTTAGGAGTGGAAGGCATACACGTTTATGTTCTGTATCCTAAAGGAAAGGTGAGCAAAATACAGGAATGTCAGTTCACCACATTAGGGAAAAACATTACCGCACTGGAAGTAGAAGGCACCTTTGACGACTGCCAGGCATTGGTGAAAAACGCCTTTATGGATACCGAACTGAACGCACACATGCAACTCACATCGGCCAACTCTATCAATGTGGCACGTTTCCTGCCACAGGCTTTCTACTATTTCAACGCATACGCCAGAATGAAAGCACTGGGAAAGGCAGACAATTTGGTAATATGCGTGCCCAGTGGAAATTTTGGCAACATTACTGCCGCCCTGTTTGGACACGCCATGGGATTGCCCATCAAGCGCTTCATTGCCGCCAACAACGCCAACAACGTTTTTTACGAATATCTGCAAACTGGCAAGTACAATCCAAGAGCCAGCATACAAACCATTGCCAACGCAATGGATGTGGGAGCTCCCAGCAACTTTGCACGCATCATTGACCTCTACAAAAACGATTACAATACGATAAAAACACTCATCAGCGGCGCCACATACAATGACAGCCAAATCAAGGATGCTATGAACCAATGCTATCAAGCCAACAAATACGTGCTCGACCCACATGGAGCGTGCGGCTATCAGGCTTTGTGCGATGGACTGAACGAAGGTGAATACGGAGTTTTTTGCGAAACAGCACACCCCGCAAAGTTTAAAGACACCGTGGAAAGCGCCATTGGCACTGAGATTGAGATTCCCGAACGACTGGCTGCATTTATGAAAGGTAGCAAACAAAGCGTGATGATGGACAACACATTTGAAAACTTCAAGGCATTCTTGATGCAAGAAGCACAGCAATAAACGTGTTATCCAAGTCACTGCGGCATGCTCTCATATTGCCAACCAACATAAAAATGAGGTGAGATAACAATAGCCGTGAGGGGTTTGTGTGCGATCAAAGGGATATTTTAAAAAAAAAGAGCAAAAACATTTGCAGGATTGAAAATAAATACATACCTTTGCACCGCATTTGAGAGAAAGTGCCGCGGAATATGACAATCGGGAAGGAAGTTTGGGTGAGTGGCTGAAACCAGCAGTTTGCTAAACTGCCGTACGGGTTCCCGTACCGGGGGTTCGAATCCCCCAGCTTCCGCGCAGAAATATAATGGTGGATTCATCTAATGGTTAGGATACAAGATTCTCAATCTTGGCATAGGGGTTCGATTCCCCTATCCACTACAAAGGTTCGAATTAAAGAAGACGAGCAACTCCTTCTTTAATTCGTTTTTTTATTCAAGGTGGGCACTATCAATTACAGCCGCAAACTGAAAAATATGGAATGGTTATCGCGTACCGCAGCAATGCTGGGAGAACAATCTATCGACAAACTAAGCAATTCAAAAGTCGCACTGTTTGGGATTGGAGGTGTTGGTGGATACACACTGGAGATACTTGCACGCAGCGGTGTAGGAAACATAGATATTTTTGACAACGATGTGGTGAGTGCCTCTAATATCAACAGGCAGATCATTGCCCTGCACCACAACGTGGGCAGACAAAAAGTGGATGTGGCCAAAGAAAGAGTACTCAACATAAATCCGGATTGCAACATCACCACACATCCGATGTTCTATCTACCCGCCAATGCCGACAATATAGATTTGAGCATTTATGACTATGTCATTGACTGCATTGACACCATGAGCGCCAAGATAGAGCTCATAAAAAGATGCCACGCATTGCACATTCCAATCATAAGCAGCATGGGAGCCGCCAACAAAATGGACCCCACCTCCTTCAAAGTGGCAGATATCAACCAAACGAAATATGACCCTCTGGCAAGGGTCATCAGAAAAAAACTCAAGGAGATGCACATCCCAAAACTAAAGGTGGTGTATAGTGATGAGCCACCTTTGAAAACGGTTGTAGAGCAACAGAATGGCAGAAACACACCAGCCAGCAACGCCTTTATTCCTGCCATAGCCGGCATTATTATCGGAGCCGAGGCAGTGAAAGATTTAATATCCTACGCAGGGCGCAAATGAACAAGAATAAAATATTCGCTCTTGTTTCATATTTATTCTCATTTATTTTGTAATTTTGCAAGGAAGTTTAAATTCATCTTGCAAATTGACCGAAAAACATATCATCATAGAAGACATTGACCCTATGGTTTTGTTTGGCATCAAAAATGCCAACTTGCAAATAGTGAGGTCATTGTATCCCAAACTAAGAATTGTTGCCAGAAACAATGTGATAAGAGTTCTTGGCGACGAAGAGCAAATGTGCGCATTTGAAGAGAGTTTGGAGAGAATGAGGCTGCATGTATTGAAATTTAACTCTCTAAGAGAAGAGAACATTCTGAATATCGTTAGAGGAAGCTATCAGGAAGAGGAACTCGCCGATGGTGTGGTGGTCTATACCCTGTCAGGAAAGCCCGTAAAACCACGCACAGAGAACCAGAAACAACTCATTGAGAAGTTTGCCAAACACGACATGCTTTTTGCCGTGGGCCCTGCCGGAACGGGAAAAACTTACCTGAGCATTGCACTTGCAGTAAAGGCATTGAAAGAAAAAGCCATCAAAAGGATCATCTTAAGCAGACCTGCAGTAGAGGCAGGAGAGAAACTGGGCTTTCTTCCCGGTGATATGAAAGACAAGATAGACCCATATCTGCAACCCCTGTATGATGCACTGGAGGACATGATACCCGCAGGCAAATTACAAGAAATGATGGAAAAGCACGTCATACAGATTGCCCCTTTGGCCTTTATGCGCGCTGTCTCTTATACACATCTGACGCTGCCGACGATATGCAGTGTGTAG
>CALZNR010000140.1 GCA_945827565.1 uncultured Prevotella sp. | reverse complement strand
TACACACTGCATATCGTCGGCAGCGTCAGATGTGTATAAGAGACAGCAAGGGAATGTTGACCGAGGGTGCAAAGCATGTACTTGGCTGGAAGTCGCCCCACTATGTTTATCATTGCAGTCTTGCTCCCAACCTCAAGCTGTTGCTGAGAGATGTGGACTTGAGCGATGATATCTCGCTGCGCTTCAACAACCCCGACTGGGAGGGCTATCCTCTGTTTGCAGATTCCTATATCGACCGTATCGCATCGTTGCCCGAAGAGGAGCAGATTATCAATATCTTCATGGAACTCTCTGCTCTTGGCATCGCTCAGCCGCTCTCTTCCAACATCCTCGATTTCATCAAGGCATTGCCGGCTTGTGCCAAGGCAAAGGGCATCTCGTTCTCAACGCCTACGGAAATATGCAAGATGACCAAGAGTGTGGACAGTGTTACCGTGCCCGACACCTTGTCGTGGGTAGATGAGGAGCGCGACGTGAGTTGCTGGTTGGGTAATGCCATGCAGCGTGAGGCTTTCAATAAGTTGTATAGTGTGGCCGACCGTGTGCGCATTGCCAAAGACCCGCGCATCAGTCAGGATTGGGACTATCTGCAGGCAAGTAACAACTTCCGCTTTATGACCACCAAACCTTCTAATGTGGGACTTGACAGAGGTATCTACAGCAATCCGTTCGATGCCTTTACCAACTATATGAATATTCTTGGCGACTTCATCAATCGTGTCAATAGCCTCTATCCAGAGGAGATAGACAATGAAGAACTCAACAGTTTGCTCACCACCATACGCAATCAAGGTGAGGAGATTGAGATGAAAGACAAGGAAATCACACGTCTCAAAACAAAGATTGAGAAGATGGAGGCAGCTGAGACCAAGAAGACAAAGAAATAAATATAGAAATTTGAGGGGGGCAATGTCTGCTTGTTGGCGGGTATGCCCCCTTTTATTAGATGGGTTTGTAGATAACCATTTCCGAGCGTCCCGTTTTAAGCCAGTAAGTTTGCAATGCTGCAATCCTCCTCATGTTTGCGGATAATTTGGTGGAAGAGTATAGGCCCTACCTTGTATATGAACAGAGCGTTACACCTTTTATTTTTAACCCTTTTATGGCGCATCACCTGCAATGCACAGCCCTATTGCGAGGTGAACACTTATACCGTGCGTGACGGTCTGGCAGCCAATAAAATATCTGCCATCACGCAGGATATAAACGGACTGATGTGGTTTGGCACATGGAATGGCTTGAGTTTCTATGACGGTTATCGTTTCCTCTCATTCCGAAACGAGGTATCAGGCAGCAATTGTCTTACCACCAACCGCATCACAAGTGTAAAAAAATCATATACAGGCAATCTGTGGTGCGTCACTCCCGACCATCGTGCCTACCTGTTCAATGTTTCCACGTGTGAGTTTACAGATGTAAGCAAGCTTATTCTCCAGCGCTATCAGCATCATGTCAATGTGCGCAATGTGTATCCGCTTTCTAACGGATATACATGGGTGGTAGATGCAGATTGTGGCAATTCCTATCGTGTGTGTGACGACAGTATCCAGTTTGTTGAAGCCATGCGCCCTTATCCTGTGCCCCAACAGGTGGGAAAAAACAAGCATCTCAAAAAGGTGATGATTGATAATGACGGAAGGGAATGGGTGTTCTATGAGGGTGGACTTACGCTGTATGGTTCCAAGCATCATCTGAAGGGCAATTATGAATATCTGATACAGCAGGGCAAGAGCTTGCTGCTGGGCACACTGCATGGCAAACTGATGATATACGACACGGTGAAAGACCGCTTTACAGAACTTCGTTTGCCAGGAGATGTGAAGCAAATCAATGACATGATTGAGCTGAACGAGCGACAGATACTCGTGGCAACAGAGAAGGGTGTTGCGTGGGTAGATATGCTGGTACACAAGGTTGCTATGCGCTCTGTACAAACACCCGAACAGCCCTCTGCGGTGGTAAAGGACTTGTTCGTGGATGGAAAGCATCGCTTGTGGATATTCTCCGAATCTCCTGGTGTGCAGGTCCTTCTGCCAGGCGCTGATGCACCCAGATGGTTGCATACGCCAGCTGTAAGCGATGCCTCATACACCCGAAGTCGTGAACATTTCATCCATGAAGACAGGCGGGGCACCTTGTGGATGATTCCTAACAAGGGCGTCTTTTCTTACTATGATGAGGCAACACACCAGTTGGTGCCACATCGTTTAGAAACCACCAACCATCGTACAGCGGATGTGTTGGAACTTAATCGTGTCTTTGTGGACAGTGAAAAGAACGTGTGGTTTGCCAATTTGCGTGATGTAAACCGCATCAATTTCAAATATCATCAGTTCCATTGCCAGCGTTTGCCACAACGAGATGAGATACGCTCTGTGATGACCGACAGGCAGCAGCGCACGTGGGTGGGTACCAACAATGGTTGCCTACTGGTGTATGATGCCGCATACCACCTGTTGGGCTACGTTACTCCTCGGGGGGATATCGTTTCTCAGTACACCAAATTCTCACAGCGCATTTATGCCCTGCATCAGGATAGGAAGGGGCGTATTTGGATCGGCTCTAAGGGCGACGGCCTCTTTATTATTGATGAACGTGGTCATCTCTCTCACTACTGTGCAGATGCCTCTGAACCCTATGCGTTGAGCCATGATGAAGTCTATGACATCAAGGCTGACGTGTGGGGACATATATGGATAGCCACCTATGGTGGTGGCATCAACTATGTGGAGGAGGATTCAAAAGGCATGTTGCGGTTTATCCATGCAGGCAATCAGCTCACCACTTATCCTATCCGAGACTTTGCTCAGGTGCGCACCATTACATCTGATGGCAGGGGCACCATGTATCTTTCTACCACTGACGGCTTGGTTACGTTTTCCAGTCGCTTCTCCAATCCTAAAGAGATATGCTTCTACACCACCAAACAGAGTGAGGATAAGTCGGCTCACCTGCTTACTGCAGATGTGCTGCAAACCATGGTCACCAAAAAAGGTGAGGTGTATGTCCTGACTTTGGGAGGAGGCGTGCAGCGGATGACTTCACCAACGCCCTTGGCAGATAATCTTACCTTCGACATACTGTCGCAATTCAATATGGAAGAGGGTAGGGTGCAGGCTGTGGTGGAAGACAAAGACGGGCGTTTATGGATGTTTAGAGAGAACAGCATCAACTGCTATAATCCCACAACAGACGATCTGCTCTGTTATGGTCCTGGCGTGATAGGTGAAAAAGTGGAGCTTACGGAGTCGCAACCCATATATAACGCCGGCAACAACACCATACTGGTGGCGGGTTATGGATGCTTTCTCACCTTCTCACCCGACCACGTAAAACTGAGCAATTACAAACCATCTATTGCGTTTACAGGTGTGCAGTATCAAGGGGAAACGAAGCGCCATTCCATCATCAATGTCAAGGAGTTAGAAATCCCCTCAGACAAGAGAAACCTTACCATCTTCTTCTCTGCCTTGGAGTATTCCGACAAGTTTATGGTGCAGTATGCCTACAAATTGGATGGGGTAGATGACAAGTGGAACTATGTGGGAAAGGCAAACAGTGCCTCATTTAACCGCTTGCCTGCTGGTCATTATCGCCTGTTGGTGAAAAGCAGTAACTGCGATGGAGTGATGCAAGACAACATCACCGCTCTCCGTCTGTATGTGCATCCCACTTTTTGGGAAACACCGTGGGCAATAGTGCTCTATGTGTTGATAGGGCTTGCTGTAATCGTGCTTGCCGTGTATATGTACAGGCTCAAGACCAAGGCAAGGATGGAGCAGGAACTGAATGAAATGAAAACACAGTTCTTTACTGAGATTAGCCATAAACTGCGCACTCCGCTTACGCTGATAGGTGGGCCTGTGACAGAGATATTGCATAGGGAGACGCTGACACAGCAGGTGAAAACACAATTAGAGATGGTGCAGCGCAATACCAAGCAGATGCTGGAGCTGGTGAACAAGATGCTGCACTACAGCAAGTCGGAAGACGTGTACATCAACGACAATGATGTGCCAGAGAACGTGCCTGCCGTGCAAGAAGAGGAGCACATTACTGATGCCAAGGATAAACTGCTCATTGTAGAAGACAATGACGACTTGCGTGCCTTCTTGGTGAGTATTCTCAAGAATAGTTATCAGGTGTTGCAGGCTTCTAATGGCAAGCAGGGACTGGAACTCGCACAAACCATGATGCCCGACTTCATTATCACCGATGTAATGATGCCTGTAATGGATGGTTTGACCATGGTGCACCAAATCAAACAAGACAAGAATATCTGCCATATCCCCATCATCGTACTTTCTGCCAAGGCCTCGCTTGAAGACCGCTTGCAGGGACTGAAAGAAGGCATCGACGACTATATCGCCAAGCCCTTCAGTACCATGTATCTGAAGTTGAGGGTGAGCAACATCATAGCGCAGCGCCACATGCTGCAGCAGAATTATGTGGAGCAACTCAAGCCCGACAGTGATGAAACCTACCAGTTAGACACCCCGCAGATTGTGGATGCCGACAAGGAGATGATGACAAAACTCATGGAGTTTCTTGAGACACGTATTTCTGATGCCAATCTGCGCATCGAGGAACTTGCCGATGCTGTGCATCTGGGGCGCTCTGTGTTCTATGGCAAAATCAAGAGTATTGTGGGAATGACTCCCGTTGACTTCCTGCGCCATATACGTATGCAACGTGCAGAGGAGCTCATCAGAAAGAGCAATTATCCCTTCTCGCAAATCGCTTACGAGGTGGGCTATTCCGACCCGAAATACTTTAGCAAGTGCTTTAAGAAAGAAACTGGTATGACACCTTCAGAATATAGGGAGAAGGGGAAATGATGGTGAATTACATGAACGGCCGAAG
>CALZNR010000139.1 GCA_945827565.1 uncultured Prevotella sp. | reverse complement strand
CTACACACTGCATATCGTCGGCAGCGTCAGATGTGTATAAGAGACAGAGACAGAGAGCTATACCTACGAGCAGGAGCACGATGCCTCACTGCGCGAAAAACCCTTTGAGAAAGACTACTTCCAACTCTTTCCCAGTCTGTTCCTGAACTATCCGCTCAGCGAGACCTCACAGATACAGCTGAACTACACCCGCCGACTGCGCAGACCATGGGGCGGCGAACTGAACAGTTTCAAGAACACCCGCGATGCCTCCATGATTTCCTTTGGTAATCCCGAGCTCACACCCGAATACACCAACAGCTTCGGACTGAACTTCCTGAAGACATGGAACAACCACACCCTGTCGCTCGGCAGCTACTACCGCCCCACCACCGACGTGATACAGCGGGTGGCATGGAACGAGAACGGCGTGATGTACTCTACCAACGAGAACGTGGCAAAGAGCCAGAGTGCCGGCGTGGAGCTGATACTGAAAGACAAACTGTGGCGTGTGCTCGACCTTACCACCACCGTCAACGGATATTATTATAAGTTGGACGGCTTCAACTATGTCATCAACAATCAGGTGGTGTCGGGACAGAGCGACGAAAACTTCTCATGGGATGCCCGTGTGCTGGCAGCACTGATACTGCCCTTCGACATCTCTGTGCAAGCCACCGGCAACTACCGTTCGCGCAGGGTCATCACACAGGGTTACCGCAAGTCAAACATGGGACTGGACCTCGGCATACGCAAGTCGCTCTTCAACAAAACCATCACCCTGGCGTTCAACTGGCGCGATGTGTTCAACAGTCATAAGCACGAGTCATACACCGGCAATGACACCTTCTGGCGCCATCAGAAGAACTGGCGCGACCCACGTGTCAACTTCGTAGTGTCGTGGAACTTCGGCAATATGAATCAGAAGAAGAAAAACCGTCAGGAAGACAATCAGCAAATAGAAGAGAGCGAAAGCTTCGGAGGATATGAATAATCAAAAATCGGTCATTAGGCCGTTATGCGCAAACGAACTTGCTTTTTGGCATCTGTCTTCCCGTTTCTCGGTTACAATGGAGCCCCATTGCGCCCTCAAAACGAGAACACATCTTCTCAAAAACAGAAGTTGTTATCATCATAACGCTAATGACCGATTTGGGATAATCAAAATCGGTCATCAGCATTGCATGATGACCGATTTGTGTTTCACGGGAGCAGCCTCTCACGGAGTGCCACCTCCCTGTATCCTCTTCTGAAGAGCCAGAAACTACGGCAATCTCCAGGTCACTCCGTCCTTGGTATCTTTCACCTCAAAGCCGGCAGCAGCAAGGGCATCACGGATGCGGTCGCTGGTGGTCCAGTCTTTCTCTGCCTTGGCCTTGGCACGCAGTTCCAGCACCATATCCACCACCTTGCCAAAGGCTGCCTCACGTGCATCATCAGACCCACCCTTCTCGGCACGCAGTCCCAATATGTCGAAGGCAAAGAGGCGCATGGTGTCTGCCAGTTCCTTCAGGCAGTCGGCGCAGATGGTGGCCTTGTGGTCCAGCAGTCTGTTCACCACCGTACATGCTTCAAAGAGGGCGGCAATCACCAGGGGTGTGGCAAGGTCGTCGTTCATGGCGTCATAGCATTTCTGTCTCAGTGCCTTCACCACCTTCTCTGTTTCCTTGTCGCAGGTGGCAGCAGGCTGTATGCGGTCCAAGTCGGCAATGCCGTTGAGCAGTCGCTCCAAGCCCTTCTCGCTTGCCTGCAAAGCCTCGTTAGAGAAGTCCACGGTGCCGCGATAGTGGGCAGAGAGGATAAAGAAGCGGATAGTCATCGGCGAATAAGCCTTTTCCAGCTTCTCGTGATTGCCTGTGAAGAACTGCTCCAGCGTAATGAAATTGCCCAGGCTCTTTCCCATCTTCTGGCCGTTGATGGTAATCATGTTGTTGTGCATCCAGTATTTCACCATGCGATGCCCCTGCGATGCCACCGCCTGTGCTATCTCGCACTCATGATGGGGGAACACAAGGTCCATGCCTCCTCCGTGAATGTCAAACTCGCCACCCAGATACTTGCGCCCCATGGCGGTACACTCGCAGTGCCATCCCGGGAAGCCCTCGCTCCACGGACTGGGCCAGCGCATGATATGTTCGGGCTGTGCCTTTTTCCACAGGGCAAAATCCACCTGATTGCGCTTCTCTGCCACACCGTCAAGTGCACGACTGTTGTTGATCACGTCGTCCAGATTGCGCCCTGAGAGCACGCCATAGTGATGGTCTTTGTTGTATTTCTCAATGTCAAAATACACCGAGCCTTGGCTCTCGTAGGCATAGCCACGGTCCATTATCTGCTTCACCAGCTCTATCTGTTCTATGATGTGACCGGTGGCATGAGGCTCTATGCTTGGCGGCAACACGCCCAACGCCTCCATGGCCTGGTGATAGCGGTTGGTGTAATACTGTGCCACCTCCATAGGCTCCAACTGCTCCAGTCGTGCTTTCTTGGCTATCTTGTCATCGCCCTCATCGGCATCGTGCTCCAAGTGCCCCACGTCGGTAATGTTTCTCACGTAGCGCACCTTATAGCCTATGTGCTTCAGATACCTGAACAGGATGTCGAAAGTGATGGCAGGACGGGCATGACCCAGATGGGGGTCTCCATAAACGGTGGGACCACATACATACATGCCCACATTGGGAGCATGAAGAGGCTCAAACGGCTGCTTGCAGCGGCTGAGCGTATTGTAAATGAATAATTGCTGCATATACTCCAAAATGAATGGTGCAAAAGTACAATAAATAAGGCAAAACGCAAAAAAGAATGATTTATTTATTTTGTGCTACCGCTGAATTTCAGTAACTTTGCACGCATCATTGTCAAACCTTTGGTGGAGCTGCAAAATGGATAAAGCCCATGGAGCCCCCCACCTTTATACTTATACATAATCAATTCAGAAATGGCTTACACACGATTGTCTGCCGCAGAAGCAGCGGCGCTGATTAAGAATGGAGAGAACATTGCACTGAGCGGATTTACACCATCGGGCGCCGCCAAGGCAGTAACCAAGGAACTGGCGAAGATAGCAGTGGCTGAACACGAGGCTGGGCGACCCTTCCAAGTAGGCATCTTCACAGGAGCATCTACCGGACAGAGCACTGACGGCGACCTTGCCAATGCGCAGGCCATCAAGTATCGTGCCCCCTACACCACCAACCCCGACTTCCGCAAACATGTGAACATGGGCGAGATAGCATACAACGATATCCACCTGAGCCAGATGGCACAAGAGTTGCGCTACGGATTTATGGGCGATGTGGATTGGGCTATCCTCGAGGTGTGCGACCTGGAAGAGGGTGCAGACACCTGCAAGGCTTACCTCACTTCTGCCGGCGGCATCAGTCCCACGGCAGCACGCCTGGCAAAGCACGTGATTCTGGAGCACAACACCTTCCACAGTCCCGATGCCAAGTACCTGCACGACGTGTATGAACTGCAAGATCCTCCCTATCGCCAGCCCATACCCATTGTACATGTGGATGACAGAATAGGTACTCCCTACGTGGAGATTGACGCCAAGAAAATTGTGGGCGTGGTGGAATGTCACATACCCGATGAGGCACGCGCCTTCAAAGACCTTGACCCCGTGACCACACAGATAGGCAACAACGTGGCTGCCTTCCTGGCTTCAGACATGAAGAAAGGCATCATTCCCCCCACCTTCCTGCCCCTGCAGAGCGGTGTGGGCACCACTGCCAATGCCATTCTGGCTGCACTGAGCATGGACAAGAACATACCCGACTTCAACATCTTTACCGAGGTGCTGCAGGATGCCGTGGTGGATATGATGCTCAACGGCAGGGTGAAGAAGGCTTCTGCCTGCTCGCTCACCGTGACCAACGAGAGCCTGATGAAGGTGTATGGCAATATTGATTACTTCAAGCAGAACCTTACCCTGCGCCAGAGCGAGATATCCAACTCGCCCGAACTGATACGCCGACTGGGCGTGATTGCCATCAACACCGCCTTGGAGTGCGACATCTATGGCAATGCCAACTCTACCCATATCTCGGGCACCAAGATGATGAACGGTATTGGCGGTAGCGGCGACTTTGAGCGCAATGCCTACATCAGCATCTTCACCTGTCCGTCTGTGGCAAAGAACGGTGCCATCAGTTCTATAGTGCCCATGGTAAGTCACCACGACCACACCGAGCACGATGTGAACGTTATCGTGACCGAGCAGGGTATTGCCGACCTGCGTGGCAAGAGTCCTATACAGCGCGCACAGTGCATCATCGAGAACTGTGCACATCCCGACTACAAGCAACTGCTGTGGGACTACCTCAAGATTGCCAAGGGTGGGCACACCAAGCACAACCTGCCCGCCGCCTTTGCCTTCCACGATTCACTGGCACGCAAGGGCGATATGCACCTCACCGACTTTGCCGAATACGTGAAATAGGACTGAAGTCCCCAATCCTCCAAGCCCCTATCCCATCTCTCCACCTTTCGGAGAGGCCGGATGGGGGCTTTTTGTCAAGAATCCGTCGATGGTGCCCTTCTCTGAAGAGAAGTTGATGCCAATGGCAATCACACGGCGCGGATCGGCAACATAGGGTTTGGCATAGCCCTTGGCTTCTATCTGGGCAAGGGCCTCCTCCGCAGAACCGTTGAGTTTGAACTCAATAAGATATACATACTCGGGACATTCCACCACACAGTCTATCCTGCCCTCGCTGGTCTCCTTCTCCACGGTGGTGTTGTAGAAACCTATCATCTGGATGATAAGGTAGAAAGTGTATTGGAAGTAGCGCTCACACTCCATCGGATTCTCCTTGCGCTGCATACGGTAGGAGCTGTCTCTTATACACATCTGACGCTGCCGACGATATGCAGTGTGT
>CALZNR010000138.1 GCA_945827565.1 uncultured Prevotella sp. | reverse complement strand
ATTTCTGCCTGTCTCGTGGGCTCGGAGATGTGTATAAGAGACAGGGCCTGTATGGCACGCAGGTCGGCACCGCCCTCGAGCAGTGAGGTGGCAAAGGAGTGGCGCAGGGTGTGGGGCGAGATGGTTTTTCGGATGCCTGCCAGCACAGCCTGCTGTTTTATCATAATAAGAATCATGGTGCGCGTGAGATGGGCGCCGCGTCGGTTGAGAAACACATAGTCTTCCTCGCCTGCCTTGATATTCATCTCGCTGCGGCACTGAAACCAGGCATCCAGTTCGCTCAGTGCTCTGGCAGAGATGGGCACCAGGCGCTCTTTGGCCCCCTTGCCTATCACACGCACATACTGCTCCTCCACATAGAGTTGCGATAGTTTCATGTTCACCAGTTCACTCACACGCAGTCCGCAGGAGAAGAGCACTTCGATGATGGCTCTGTTGCGCGGTCCCTCCCACTTGCTCAGGTCAATGGAGTCTTCCAGCATGTCTATCTCGGTGGTTGAGAGCACCTCGGGCAGGTGGTCGCCCAGTTTGGGCGACTCGAGCAGTTCCGTGGGGTCGTCATCACGATAGCCGTTGAGCTGCACAAACCTGAAGAAGCTGCGCACGCCGCTGAGGATGCGGCACTGCGAGCGCGGACCAACACCTATCTCGTGGAGCATGGCAGAGAAGTCTTGCAGGTGGTGTAGCTCCACCTGCGTCACATCCAGTTGGGCACCCTGCATATAGTGCAGCAGCTTCTGCACATCCAGCATATATGCCTCGAGCGTGTTCACAGAGAAGTTGCGCTCCAGTCGCAGGTAGCGCCGGTATTCCTTGATGATATTCTGCCCCAATAACTTGTCGGTTTGCATTTTTTTCCTAACTTTGCACGGGTTATGCGGCTCACTCTCTGCCGCCTATCTCATACAAAAGTACGAAAAATTCAGAACATATCCCCTTTTTACCGCCATGAAAATACAAATCATCAATGGTCCAAACCTCAATCTGCTGGGCAAGCGCGAACCGGGAATCTATGGCAACAGCTCGTTTGAAGACTATCTGCAGCAACTGCGACAGCAGTATCCCAACGTGCAGATAGACTATTATCAGAGCAACGTGGAGGGCGAACTCATCAACAAGATTCAAGAGGTGGGCTTTGACTATCAAGGCGTGATACTCAATGCAGGAGCCTACACACACACCTCTGTGGCACTGCAAGACTGCATACGTGCCGTCAAGACGCCCGTGATAGAGGTACACATCTCCAACGTGCACAAGCGCGAGGAATTCAGGCACCACTCTTTCATCTCGTGCGCCTGCCTTGGAGTGATCTGCGGATTTGGCATGGACAGCTACCGACTGGCTTTGGAGGCACTGCTGCAACACACCACCCAGGCATGATGAACGGGAGCATGGAAAAATATATTCTGCAACACATTGATGCAGAAGACGAATACCTGTACCGGCTATATCGTGCCACCAACATCTACCTGCTGCACGGGCGCATGGCAAGCGGTCATCTGCAAGGCCAGGTGCTGAAGATGCTGGTGAGCATGCTGCAACCCAAGAATGTGCTCGAGGTGGGTACCTTCAGCGGCTACAGTGCCATCAGCATGGCCATGGGACTGCCTGCAGGCGGAAAGATATACACCTTTGAAATCAACGATGAGCAAGAGGAGTTTACACGCCCATGGATAGAGCAGTCGCCCGTGGCAGAGAAGATAGTGTTTGCCATTGGAGATGCCGCCACCGAGGCTCCCAAACTGGGCATTGAGTTCGACCTGGTGTTCATCGACGGCGACAAGCGCACCTACCTGGAAACCTACGAGGCACTGCTGCCATTGGTGAGAAGGGGAGGTTTTATTCTGGCAGACAACACCCTGTGGGACGGTCATGTGACCGACGATGCCTATCTGAATGATGCGCAGACCAAGGGCATCCGCCGCTTCAACGACTTCATTGCACAAGACGAGCGCATTGAGAAGGTGATACTGCCGCTACGCGACGGACTAACACTGATGAGGAAAGCCTGAGCCCGGCACGGCCGTTCCTCACCCTTATTCCCTGCTTCGGGCACCCTCGGCATAGTCTTTGGGCACTATGCCCACCAGCTTCTTGAAGCACCGGCTGAAGTATTTGGGGTCGGAGAAGCCACAGCGGTAGGCCACGTCAGACACGTGTGCGCCAGGCTGTGACAGCAGCATCTTGGCATGGCGGATGCGGGTGTTCAGCACATAGTTGTTGGGAGAACTGTTGAAAAGGTTTTTCATGCGGACAAAGAGCACGGTGCGGCTCACATTCATTGCCAAGGCAAGGTCGGGCACAGAGAGTTCGGGATTGCCGATGTTCTGCTCGATATAAGCCTTCAGTTTCACGGCAAACTTCTGGTCTTCTTCGCTCAGCGGCCTGTCGGCTTCGCGCACTTCCTTCACCGTTTCGCTGATGGGCAGCAGTTCCTTGATGCGTGCTCCGAGCACTTCTATCTGCTCCTTGCTGGTCAGTTTCACGTCTTTCAGTTCCCTCCTTAATATATATATGTATCGCGCGGTGCCGCCGGCCGCCATCAGCAGCAGGGTGAGCAGCAGTCCATAGAGCATCCATGCAAGGGGTGTTTCGTTGAAATGGGCCTGGCGGTGCAGGGTGATGGTCTCTTCGTTGTCGGTCCACACACCATCGCCGTTGGTCGATCTGATGTACAGCGTGTAGGTGCCCGGGGCCAGATTCACGTAGTTCAGTTCGTTGTGCCGCGTGTAGTGCCACTCGCTGTCCTTGCCCTCCATCTTGTAGGCATACACTATGGCTTCGTTCTTGTTGTAGTCCAGTGCCGCAAAGTGGATGCTGAAGTTCTTCTCATCGGGTGTCAGTTCCACCCGCTTGTCGCAGTCGAACACGATGCGGGGCTTGAAACTGCTCTTCTGCAAGTCGGCAGGGCGCAGGGTAAGGGTGCCGATGGAGGTGCCGAGCACCATGCTGCCGTCGGGCAAGAGGGCGGGGGTGGCCTCGGTCATCAGTTCGTTGGGTTCTAACAGTCGCCAGTGGTTGGTGGCCACGCCCGTGGAGGTGTTGAGCAGACTCAGCGAACCGGCAGAGACAATCCACACGTTGCCTCGGCTGTCTTCCGCCAACGTCTGGTTCATGTCAGACGAGATGCCCTTGCTCTCAGAGAAGTGTCTGAAGCGGATAGTGTCGCAGAGTAGCGGTCCCGGCTCTATCATCTCGGTGCCGCCGCCCGAGGTGGCGATGAAGATCTTGTGGCCTTTGGTCTTCAGAATCTCCATCACAAAGTTGCTGTTCAGCGTAGTGGGACTGTCGGGCCGGCGCTTGTTGACGTGGAATCGCATCTTTTCGTAAGGCTCGTTGAGCGAGAAGGAGTAGAGTCCGTCGTTGGTTCCCAACAGTGCAGTGCCGTCGGACAGGAGCAGCAGGCAGCGGCTTTTCATGCCCGCCCTGGGATAGGTGGTCAGCAGATTGCCGGGATGGATGAACTTCAGCGTGCCGTCGGGACGTGGTTCTGCGATGTTCAGCCCTCCGCCAAAGGTGGCTATGACCATCCGATGATGCCCGTCTTCGGCGATGGCATACACGCTGCCGTTGTTGAGACTGTAGGCATCATGGCTGTCGGGAGCAAAGTGGCGCACCCTGTAAGCCCCTGCCTCGGGTGTCAGGCAGAACAGACCGCCGGGCTTCACCCCTATCCACATCTGCCCCTTGCTGTCTTCAAAGAAGCAATAGGCGGCATATCCAAAGCGCACCCTGCTGCACTGCACACTTCCATCGGGGGCCAACCACAGGGTGACACCGTCGCTGCCGGTGAGGTGTATGTAGCCGTTCTTGTCGGCCACCCACAGTCGTTCCTGCCTGTCGGTATAGAGTGCGCTTATCACCTCCTCGGCCTCCTCTCCGTATTTTCTTGTACGCACGGGTTCGGGCACGGCAGACACCCTTTCCAAACCGCGGTGCGTATATACCCAAATGCCCTGTTGGCGATCTACAAGCAGGATGGTTATTTTCTTGTTTTCAAACTCTTTCACGCCCCTTATCAGCCTGTCCACCTCTGCAGGGGCACGGTAGGCTTTTACTTTCACCTGCTTTCCGCGGTAGGGTTCGAAGCGCTGTGTCTTTCTGTTGAACAGGTAGAATTTCTCATTAGACCAGCAAATGATGTTGTGATCGGCATCTTCTTTGATGAAGCTGATGCGGTTGGTCTCCAACGGACAGTTGTCTCCGGGCTGCGCCTTGAAGGTGCGGAAGCGGTAACCATCGTAGCATCGCAGACCATCCCACGTGGCCAACCATATATAACCCAGACTGTCTTGTATGGCATGGAGGGCAATGGTGGTGGAGAAACCGTCGCTCTCTCCGAAGTGACGCACCTGCACCTGCCGCCCGTTCATGCCTGTTGAAACTGCAAAGAAGAATACTGTCAATAGGAAGACTACCTGTTTCATGCTTTTCATCGGTTTAGACCCCACTAAGGTACGAAAAAAAGAGGAAACAGGAGTATTTTTGTCTGAAAACACATTTATCGGTACGGTTTTTACCCTTTAAAGTATTTCTGTCCTCCTTTCCAAGGCACCGAATGTGTAGTTTTGCATCAAACTTTCGCGACACCCGCGGTCGCGGCAACCGACTTTGCAACATTTACAATCTTAAACAATACACTTCATGAAACCAAGGAAACATCTACGCATCTTCATGTCCCTACTGTTGTTCATAGGGATCATGGCAACGGCACATGCCGAACAGACCACATTGGCAGCATGGGACTTTAGCACCAGTGTGAAGTACACCCAAACCTCTAACGACGGTGTCAAGACTTTCTACACGGCATCGGCAGCAGAGAAAGTGAACATGGAATACACCTTCTCTGCCTGTCTCTTATACACATCTGACGCTGCCGACGATATGCAGTGTGTA
>CALZNR010000137.1 GCA_945827565.1 uncultured Prevotella sp. | reverse complement strand
CAAAAACATTTCAAACAAGTTTGATGTTTTTACGCTCATTTGCACTATCTTTGCACTGAGGAATGAACAAAGAAACAGAAAAAAACATGAGAAACAGAATATGTGAACTCTTTGGCATTGAGAAGCCAATTATACAGGGAGGCATGGTATGGTGCAGTGGCTGGCGCTTGGCTGCCGCAGTGAGCAACGCAGGTGGATTGGGACTGCTGGGTGCAGGCTCCATGCACCCAGAAACACTGATAGAACACATCAGAAAGATGAAGGCTGCCACCACCAAGCCATGGGGCATCAACGTACCACTGATGTACCCTGAGATAGACCGTCTGGTGCAGATTATCATTGATGAAGGAGTGAAGATTGTATTCACTTCGGCTGGCAGTCCCAAGAAATACACTGCCCAGTTCCATGCGGCTGGCATCAAGGTGGCACACGTGGTGTCGAGCAGCAAGTTTGCCCGCAAGTGCGAAGAAGCTGGAGTGGATGCCATCGTGGCAGAAGGTTTTGAAGCCGGAGGGCACAACGGACGAGAGGAGACCACTACCCTGACACTGATTCCACAGGTGCGCCAAGCCACCTCGCTGCCACTGATTGCCGCAGGAGGTATTGCCAGCGGACGTGCCATCCTTGCCACACAAGTGCTGGGTGCAGAGGGCGTTCAGATAGGCACCCTGTTTGCACTCACCGAGGAGAGTTCTGCATCGCAAGCCTTCAAGGAGCGCTGCACTGCGCTGGAAGAGGGCGACACAATGCTTTGCTTGAAGAAGATTGCACCGTCGAGACTGATTAAAAATGCACTTTATCAAGATATTGCAGCGGCTGAAGCACGTGGTGCCGAAGCTGAAGAGCTACGCAGTATCTTGGGTAAGGCATCCACCAAACGAGGCATCTTTGAGGGAGATGTGGAGCGTGGAGAACTGGAAATAGGACAGATTGCCTCTGCCATCAAGCAGATACTTCCTGTAAAGGATGTAATGGAGCAACTGTGGAAAGAATACAAAGAAGGAATGGAAGGATTGATTTCTGTCAGTGCAGAATAAAGAAGATCAGTTCTTGCATCAAGTCATCGGAAGAGGTAGATGGATTGTCAAGTCCCTTTGACTTGGCATCTATCTCCCTGATTTTTGAAATGATCTGCATCACCTTCACACCCTTATACTTTTCCATGCCAACAAGATAGTCGCGGACATTCCAGGCATTGCGCATACCCAACCACTGCGCCAAGGCTTCTGGATTGGTTCGCTGCGGACAGTAGTAGGCTATCATCAACGTCTGGAAATAATTGAAAAGCATGGGAATGAGCGAATAGGCACTGCCCGCCTTGGGATTATTGGCAAAGTACTTGATTATCTGATTGGCTTTGTACACATTGCGGTTTACCAGTGCATCGCGCAACTCATAGGCATTGAAATCCTTGCTCACACCTATCTGCTGCTCCACCACCTGAGGGGTGATGCGCTTGTTGTCTGCGGGCAGTCCGATGAGCAGCTTGTCGAGTTCTGCTGTCAGTCTGTTCAAGTCTGCCCCCACTGCATCTGCTATCATCTGCTGCGACTTATTGTCGATAGACGCCCCTTTCTGTTGCAGATATTTCTCGATGAAAGGCAGCAGGTCTCTCTCACGCAACTTCTTGCTTTCAAAAAGCACGCCCACCTTTTCTATCACTCCCGTGATTCTCTTTCTGTGGTCAATCACCCCGTTCTTATGGCACAGCACAAGAATGGTGGAGGGCTGGGGATTTTTCAGATACTGCTCCAGGGCATCCATATTGCGGATATTCTGCGCCTCCTTTACGATGACCACCTGATGTTCTGCCATCATGGGATAGCGCCTTGCCATATCTGCCACAGCGGCAGCCGTTACGTCAGAACCAAAGAGAATGGTTTGGTTGAAATCACGCTCCTCGGGGGCAAGCACATGCTCGGCAATATAATCGCTTATCTTGTCAATATAATATGCCTCTTCGCCCATCAGGTAGTAAATGGGAGCATATTTCTTCTCTTTCAAGGCCTTCATCACCGCCTCAAAGGTTTGCTGTTTCGCTTCTGCCATTATTTGTCATTGTTTGATTTTGACCACACAAAATTGCATCTTTTTTTCGATATCTCCAAACATTTGTATGAGGTATGCCGCTTTTTTCGTACTTTTGCACCGTTACGTACTTATGCAACCGCTCACACTTCCACCCTTTGACGCAAGGCTCAAGCAACAGCAGGGCAAGACAATGATTCTTGACATGCTGCGCCGCAAATACGTGGCACTCACTCCTGAAGAGTGGGTGCGCCAGCATTTTGTGCACTATCTTATGGAGCATCTGGGCTATCCGCAGTCATTACTGGCAAACGAGGTGGAACTGCGCATCGGCGAAAAGAAGTTGCGATGCGACACCATCCTGTACAGCCGTTCTCTCAAGCCGCTTGCCATCATAGAATACAAGGCTCCCCATATTGCCCTACAACAAAAGGTGTTGCAACAGATTGCCGCCTACAATATTCTGCTGCATGTGGATTATCTGATGATAAGCAATGGAGTGCAGCACTACTGCTGCCAGATGGATTACGAGCATCGCACCTACCGCTTTTTAGACTGCATCCCCCCCTATGCCCAAATGTTCCAAGACAGTTGATGACCCGCAAGGTCAAAACCGCCACTCTCCCTGTATCTCCACATCTGCCTTGTTGGAGCCGTTGATGGTCTGCAATCCCGACCCAATCTCATTACGGTCGGTATAGTGGGTTACACCCACCTTGACATGGCAACGCAGTGCAGCAAGCACGTTCACACTGCCCACGGCCGCCAAGCGCCATCCTCTGCCATACACATTGAGTGACGAAAAGGAATGGTGCAGATTCTTCTCATACACATAGATGCGGGCATCGTAGCCACTCACGTCAAACAGGGTGGCACCAACATACACACCGCACCTGTTCCAGTGCTTTGCCACACTCTGCGACAGGCACCACCCCCTATCGCCCTCTACGTTATTTATATAGGTAGCAGCTGCACGTGTGGTGTGTGTCCACTGCGCTGTGGTGGTATAGGCAGATGACAGCTGCAAGCGGTGCAACCACAGATTGTCTAACCTGCTATGGGTGTTATTGTCTTTTTGTGTCAGTTTGATGCGATAGCGTGCCGTTGCCTTCCACTGTTCGGTGGAATACTCCACCCCCGTCATCTGCTCCACACTGTGCGAGGGAAAGCTGACGAGATATTTCGGTTGGGAAGAATACGCATAATCCACATACGAAGAGAACATCCAGCCCGCCCACGGCAGATATCCCGTTATGCCGAAATAAATGCCATGCTCGTTTTGCGTTTTGCTGGCATTGCCAAAGCCATGCCCATGCAGAGTGTTATATCGGGGAGCATAATAGCGGTGAATCAGCACCATATCGGGCATATTGCCCGGGGTAAAGCCCAACGAATGTACGGCGGCTATTCCACCCTCTTTATTTACTGCCACCTCGCCTCTCAGGGAGATGAGATGGTGAAAATAGGTGTAGTGCAGTGAGGTGTTGACAAACTCATTGCCCATGGGATAATGCCTGCGGTATGCCTGCGAAATATTGGGCTGCAGAGGACGGTTGAGCCATGTGTATAGCGAGGTGAGCCCCATGCTGAATCCTCCTTTCCGGTAGGTCACATCAGCCCCAAAAGAAGTGCTGTGGCTATTTCCCTTCTTGTTCATCTCCGAGATGGTGCGATGATAGCCCGAGGAGAGGATGGTGGCAATGCTTCCATTCTTGTTCAAGGTGGCATCAATGGGTCTGTACGACCACCACCCACTCACCTCCCAATGCGGCGACAAAGTCACCGTAGAGGCTATTCCCTGGAAATAGTCGGCCTCTGAGCGTGACGTGTATGCCCTGACACCTGTGGCGATGCGCCCCATGGAGGTGAGGGCCACAGTCTTGCCCATGGAATACGAGGTACCCGTCACCAAGCCCATGCCAAAGGTGGCACGGTAGCGCCCCACCACCAGACTTTTGATGCGCCATAAATTTGTCAGCTGCAAATAGGGTGAATAGTAGTCATAACCCTGAGAGTTGCCCGCCTGGAAGAAAGGTTCGCCGGCATCCTGCGATGCCATCACTCCCGCCCTGACGTGCGCCCCACTACCGAACTCGTACTTCAACCAATGCTTCAGCGGATAGCCAAGATAATCACTCCTGTCGCCCTTGCGCTCGTACAAAGGCACCTGCGCATAGGCGGTTATCTTGTGATGGCCATATTTCAGCATTTCACGCCAAGGGGGAACAGACGTCTTTTCGTGCGAGCGTATCTCCACCAACGATCCCAGCAGTTTTCTTCGATAATAGTCTAATGAAAAGATGGAGGCCAACTCTCCCACACTGGCAAACTCACCGTACTTCTCTCTGTGGGCTATAATCTGCTCTATCTGCTTGGAGGAGAGAAAGGATATTTGCTCCAGCTGTTCCCGTGTGGCAGCGTTGAGGTCTAACGGATGCTCCGCCAGATAGCACAGATCTTCGTACAGTTGTTCTTTGTCTATGCTTTCCTCATCCTCCATCGCCACCAGTTCCTCAAAATACGGTTCCCATGAGGCTTCCTGCTGGGCAAAAGAAAAAAGTGGGAACAGAAGAAGCACTCCTATTCCCACCCATTTATTGAAACAATTATTCTTCCTCGTCTTTGGTTGTCTTTTTGCTGATGGCACGCTTGCGTACAGTCTTTTTCTTTTCTTCCACTACCACCTCTTGCTTCACTCCTGCAAGTTCTGGATCAATCAATATTCTGCCACAGTACTCGCACACAATAATCTTCTTGTGTATTTTTACATCCAACTGGCGCTGGGGTGGTATCTTGTTGAAGCATCCGCCACAGGCATCACCTGTCTCTTATACACATCTCCGAGCCCACGAGACAGGCAGAAATCTC
>CALZNR010000136.1 GCA_945827565.1 uncultured Prevotella sp. | reverse complement strand
GATTTCTGCCTGTCTCGTGGGCTCGGAGATGTGTATAAGAGACAGCATCAATGCAGAGGACCAGCTGACTACAGATGAAGGTAACGAGAAGGAGTGTCCATGCAACGAGGAGCCTTCGGAACCAGAAGAAGATGAGTTGGCTGTAGCAAAGAAACAGGTGGAAGAATACAAAGACAAGTATCTGAGAGCAGTAGCCGAGTTTGACAACTACAGAAAAAGAACGCTCAAAGAAAAAGCCGAGTTGATACTCAACGGAGGCGAAAAAACGATTGTTGCCATTCTGCCTGTCATTGATGATATGGAGCGCGCCCTGCAGAATGGTGCGAAGACAGATGACCCTGCCATATTGAGAGAGGGCATGGAACTGATATACAACAAATTTATCAAATCGCTTGAAGACATCGGTGTTAAAAAGATAGACACAAATGATGCCACTTTTGATACCGACGTGCATGAAGCAGTAGCCATGGTGCCAGGCATGGGAGAAGATAAGAAAGGAAAGGTGTTAGACTGTATCCAAACCGGATACTATCTGAACGAGAAGGTTATCAGACATGCTAAAGTGGCAGTGGGCGATTAAAAAGTTTTAGATATTATACCTTATGGCAAAAAGAGATTATTACGAGGTGCTCGGCGTAGATAAGAATGCGTCTGAGGATGAAATAAAAAAGGCATATCGAAAAATTGCCATCAAATACCACCCAGATAGAAATCCCGGGAACAAAGAGGCTGAAGAAAAATTCAAGGAGGCCGCAGAAGCATACGATGTGTTGCATGATGCAAAAAAAAGAAGCCAGTACGACCAGTTTGGCTTCAACGGACCTATGGGAGGCGGTGATTCTGGTTTCGGTGGTTTTGGTGCAAGCATGAACATGGACGACATATTCTCCATGTTTGGAGATATTTTCGGCGGTCATGCCGGCTTCGGCGGTTTTGGCGGCAGTCAACGCAGAGGACCAAAACAATACAGGGGAGGCGACCTGAGATTAAAGGTAAAACTCTCATTGAAGGAAATAGAAACTGGTGTCACCAAAAAATTCAAAGTAAAGAAGGATGTGGTGTGTGACCATTGTCATGGTACAGGTTCTGAGGATGGTTCGGGCTCAGACACATGTCCCACATGTCATGGATCGGGCTTCATCACCCACACCACTCAAAGCATCTTTGGTATGATGCAGACCCAGGGGGTGTGCCCCACCTGTAACGGAGAAGGCAAGGTGATTAAAAATAAATGTCGCCACTGTGGAGGAAACGGTGTGGTGAAGGGAGAAGAGGTGATAGAAATAAACATCCCCGCAGGTGTGGCAGAGGGAATGATTGTCACAGTGCCTGGCAAAGGAAACATGGGACCTCATAACGGCATTTGTGGCGACATACAAGTTTTCATAGAGGAAGAAGGCAATGATACATTTGTAAGAGATGGTAATAATCTCATCTACAACCTGTTGCTTGATTTCCCTACAGCAGCTCTTGGAGGAGATGTTGAAATACCTACCATTAGCGGAAGCAAGCTCAAAGTTAAGATTGAGAGTGGCACACAGCCCGGAAAAACACTCAGATTAAGAGGAAAGGGGCTACCCTCTGTACAGGGATATGGCAATGGCACCGGTGACTTGGTGGTAAACGTCAGCGTATATATTCCCAAAACCTTGTCGGGTGAAGAGAAGCGCATGATAGAAAGTTTCAAGAAGAGCGACAACTTCAAAGGAGACAGTGCCACCAAACAATCCATCTTCAACAGATTCAAAAATTACTTCAATTAACATGGATTACGATAGCGTTATTGAATATCTGTTTCAGTGCTTGCCGTCATTTGAGCAGCACGGTAAGGATGGCTATAAAGAAGGTTTGTCTAATTCACTTGAGTTAGACAAACATTTTAATCATCCGCATCGCCACTATGCAACGATTCACGTGGCAGGAACCAATGGCAAGGGAACGTGCTCACATTCAATAGCAGCTGTTTTTCAAACATGTGGATACAGGGTGGGTCTGTACACATCTCCACATCTCGTTGATTTCAAAGAGAGGATAAAGATAAACGGACAACCCATCAGCAATGAATACGTTACTTCGTTCGTAAATGAAGGCAAAGAGTTCTTTGATTCTCTTCACCCCTCATTTTTTGAACTGACAACGGCAATGGCATTCAAGTACTTCAAAGACATGAACGTTGATATAGCCGTTATTGAGGTGGGACTGGGTGGCAGGCTGGACTGTACCAACATTATCACACCAATCCTCTCTGTTATTACAAACATAAGTTTTGACCATACCCAGTATCTGGGCAAGGACCTGCAGAAGATTGCTGCTGAAAAAGCAGGAATTATAAAGCCCAACGTGCCCGTAGTAATTGGTGAAGCAACAGAAGAGACCAGACCAGTGTTTGAAGAAGTGGCACGAAAAAACAATGCGAGAATCATCTACGCGCAGGAGAATCCTGGGGTGCTAAACTATGCCACAACTGACAACGGTCATATTGTGTATCAAACATGGTGCTTAGGTAAAATTGAAAGTTCTCTTTGTGGAACTTATCAGGTGAACAATATGAACACTATTCTCAAATCGCTCAGAACGTTGGCTGGATTGGGCTATTTGAGTGATTGCTCTGATGTGACCAATCGGGACAAATGTACGCTTGAACAAAAAGAGGCATTGAAGAATGTGTGTGAGCTGACTGGACTACAGGGCAGGTGGCAGCAAATCAGGAAGAATCCGCTGGTAATATGTGACACAGGGCACAATGTGGCAGCGTGGGAATACTTAGGCAAACAAATATCTTCGATGCCGTGCAGTAACAAGATTATCGTGTTTGGAATGGTTAGCGACAAGGATGTAGATGGCGTTTTGCAGTTGTTGCCCCACGATGCGTATTACATATTCACCGCAGCAAACAATCATCGTTCGCTACCTGCCACTGAACTCTACGAAAAAGCTGTGAGTTATGGTCTCAATGGTGAATGTTGCGCAAGTGTCAAAGAAGCCTACAGCAAAGCATTGACAATTACTTTGCCAGAGGATTTCATCTTTGTTGGAGGAAGCAACTACTTAGTTGGGGAATTTTTGAAAGAGTTTAACTAAATATGGGATAGGAACCTCCGTCAAACGAGATAAATAGTGATTTTTTTTTCTTTTCGTTTGTTGTTATCGTTTTTTTTTTCTTACTTTGCAGTATATACCAATGACTAAAATAAACGACTATGACAAACAGTACAACCTGCGCGAATCTGTGTGGTTTGAATAGAAAGGATTTTCAAACCACAGTAAATGGAAAAAAAACAGACTTATACATACTGAGAAACAGGAAAGGCAACGAAGTTGCAATCACAAATTATGGTGGCGCTGTCGTGGCCATTATGGTGCCTGACAAGGATGGCAATGTGGCAAACGTTATTCAGGGTTTTGACAGCATTCAGGCTCTTATGAATACGGATGAAATATACCGTTCTACCCTTATCGGACGCTACGGAAACCGTATATGCCAGGGCAAATTTACACTAAACGGGAAAGACTACCAGCTGGCTGTAAACAATGGCACCAATCACCTGCATGGAGGAAAAGAAGGCTACAATATGAGAGTTTGGGATGCACGCCAGATGGGACCACGCTCATTGGCTCTCAACTACACATCGCCGTATGGTGAGGAAGGCTTTTCTGGAGAGGTGAAGGTAACGGTAGAGTTTACATTTACTGATGACAATGAACTTGCAATAGAATACCTTGCCACAACCAACAAGAAAACAATCATCTGTCTCACACATCATGCATTTTTCTCGAAGCCAGGTATTGCAAACCCCACACCCACTATTGAAAAACAGATCTGCCAAATCAATGCAGATTTCTATCTACCGATAGACAACACAAGCATTCCTACAGGAGAGATTCTTAAAGTAGAGGGAACTCCATTTGACTTCCGCACTCCAAAAGCATTTGGACTTGAGATTGATGCAGATAATGAGCAAATTAAAAATGGAAGCGGATATGACCACAATTATGTGTTGAACAAGAAGGAAGAGGGCGAGTTGAGTTTTGCTGCCAAAGTGTCAGATCCTCACAGCGGTCGCACATTGGAAGTATATACAACCGAACCTGGTGTACAACTCTATACAGCAAACTTCTGTAATGGAGCTGTAGGACAGCATGGTGCCACCTTCCCCAAGCGCTCTGCTGTTTGTTTAGAGTGCCAGCATTTCCCCGATTCTCCAAACCATCCTTATTTCCCCTCTGTGGTTTTGCGTCCGTCAGAACAATATAAGCAGAAGACCATCTACAAGTTTGGAGTTGAATAAAGCAACTTATGGCAACAAAAATCCATACCCTATATATAACAATGTGTAGGGCTATGGATTTGCCATGTATATAACTTAGACAATTTTTAGATCAATATTTAAAGAACAATGTCAGAAACACAGAAAAGACAAGGAAGCGCAATTGCAATTATCACAATGTTCTTCCTTTATGCAATGATTTCGTTTGTAACGAACCTTGCGGCTCCTATTGGAGTGATTTGGAAAAATCAGCCCGAGATTGGTGGCAGTAATCTGCTCGGCATGATGGGTAACTTTATGAATTTCTTTGCTTATCTCTTCATGGGTATCCCCGCTGGCAAACTGCTAACGAAGATTGGCTATAAGAAAACAGCTCTCCTTGGAATCGGTGTGGGATTCTTCGGTGTATTCATTCAGTTCCTTTCTGGTTTAGGTTCTGGAATGACAGGTTTCTATATCTATCTTTTGGGCGCATTCGTTTCAGGTTTCTCTGTTTGCTTGCTCAACACAGTGGTGAATCCAATGCTCAATCTGCTTGGAGGCGGTGGCAACCGTGGCAATCAGCTTAACCTTATTGGTGGAACATTGAATTCTCTTTCAGGAACGCTCACTCCTATGTTTGTAGGTGCACTGATTGGTACGGTAACTGCAAGCACACAAATGGCTGACATCAATCTCGTGCTCTA
>CALZNR010000135.1 GCA_945827565.1 uncultured Prevotella sp. | reverse complement strand
TACGAATAAAGATACCGAAGAGAGGGCAAAAGACCGCAAAGGTAATTCAAAAAAAAGAATTGTAATTCATAGAACCTACCTAAAGGTGAAAGTGGCAGAAAGAAGCACTTGCTAAACCAGCAAGTCAAGCCAGAAGGTGGAGCCGATGTTCTCTGTAGAAGACACTCCCACCCTGCCACCAAGGCTGATGGCATAACTGCGGCACACTGAAAGACCTAAGCCTACGCCTTGACTGAAATCGTTTAACTTGACAAAGCGCTCAAAGATACGGTCTTGCTGATCTTCTGGTATTCCGATACCCGTATCTCTGACATAGATATGCAGCAAACCTCCCTCTTTCCACACAGAGCCGAGTGTCACCTTGCCCGTTGGGGTAAACTTCAGGGCATTGTCCATATAGTGTTCAAGGATGGTGCGTATTCTGTCTTTATTGGAACAAATGCTCATGGAATCGGTGGTTATCTCTCCTTCCACAGTGACTTGAGTATTCTTGTTCATCCCCGCAAACTGCTTCACTATTTCACGCAACAGGGGGCCGATGTCGAACCAAGTCTTTTCCACACTCTCCTGAGCAATGACAGCATCCTCCTTTGACTGTGCCACCATGCTGTCGAAGATATTCAGCAGTTTCCGGTTGTTCTCCTTGATGATATCCACCATCTTCTGGCGTTCCTCCTCACTCTCCGCCATAGGAAGGATGTCAGAGAAGCCTACTATGGCATTGAGCGGTGTTTTCACCTCATGGCCGATATTGGCAAGGAAGGCCGACTTGATGCGGTCGCTTTCCTCTGCCCTGTTGCGCGCCACCAGCAGTTCCTTCTCCATCTCCTTGCGCAGGTCAATGCAGGTAGAGGTGCCCACCACCATATTGGGTTTCCCATCCGCATCACAGCTCATCACCGTGGCACTTGTCTCCATCCAATGGTAACGGTCGGCATAGAGTTCCCGCATTTGATAGATAAGATGTAGCTCGGAAGAAATGCCTTGAAACAGGTTTTCTATTTCATTGGCCACCCTATCTCGGTCCCAGGGAGCCAACATAGCATAAACGTCATCAATCGATTTTTCTTGACCCGGTGCCACTCTATCCACAGCATTCTGCCGATAGTCATAGTCATAAACTATTGTTCGGGTAGAAGCATTGATGCGCCAAAGCGACAGGCTCATTACCTTGAGCACCATGTCAAGTTCCACATTCTCGGGCACCAGTTTGCCAAACAGCTCAATCTCCTCGTTCAATTCTCTGTGCTGACTTCTGAGACGTAAAAAGAACAAGAGTAGCAGAAGGGTGACAAGGGGCGGAACAAACAAAACGAGAATAGCCCCTATGGAGAGAGAGAAATCACCCGTCAAGCATATATTCATTACGGTCAGTAACAGCATCTTATTCTTCGGTTAAGGTAAAGCCAGCAAGTACAATGCCCACATCGCACATCAGCAATCACATACATCGGCGGCACATCATACGCCACAAAAATACATTATTTTTGTTTTCCTGCCAAAAAAAAGCACAAGATTTTTTAAACTATCCTTTGCGTTCTGACTGATTTGAACTAACTTTGTGCCCACAAGCATTGACAGATTTATAAATGAGTACTCAAGAGTTTACGCAGGTATTGACGCAAACGGTAGAAAGATTATCAGAGAAAGATTCACTGAAAGGGCTGTTTCATCAGCATCAGGAGGGCAATCCGCCACCATCCAACAAAGTTTTAGAAGAGATAGTGGAACTGTCAAGAGCCATCCTGTTTCCTGGTTATTTTGGCAAGTCATCGGTGGACATGCGCATCATACGTTACCACATGGGCGTGAGCGTGGAACGACTGCACACCCTGCTTTCCGACCAGATATGCGCCGGACTGGGCTTTGCCCCACAGGAAGATGAAGAGATGAGTGCCCCTGCACTGAGACAGCGTGCCGAACAACTGGCAGCCCAACTGATAGCGCGCCTGCCCGACATCAGGGAACTGCTTGCCACTGACGTGGAAGCTGCCTACAACGGAGACCCGGCAGCCACTGGCTACGGCGAGGTCATATCGTGCTATCCCATCATCAAGGCTTTGGTAAACTACCGCATCGCACACGAATTGCTGTTGCTCAATGTGCCCCTCATACCACGTATGATTACCGAGATGGCACATTCAGAAACGGGCATTGACATACACCCCGCAGCACAGATTGGCCATCACTTTACCATAGACCACGGTACAGGCGTGGTGATTGGTGCCACCTGTATCATTGGGAACAATGTAAAACTGTATCAGGGTGTGACCCTGGGAGCCAAAAGCTTTCCGATGGACGATAACGGGAATCCCATCAAGGGCATCCCGCGCCACCCCATACTGGAAGACAACGTGGTGGTATATGCCAATGCCACACTATTGGGACGCATCACCATAGGAAAAGGATGCGTGGTGGGTGCCAACGTGTGGGTGACACACAGCATGAGACCAAAGACAAAGAAATACAACAAAGACAAAATCGACAACTTAGACATAGAATTCAACAATGGAACAGGAATTTGAACTGATAGCCAAAACCTTTATGGGACTGGAACCCGTACTGGCAAAAGAACTGACACAACTGGGTGCCAACAACGTGCAGATAGGGCGCCGAATGGTATCATTTACCGGCAACAAGGAGATGATGTACCGCGCCAACTTCCAACTGCGCACCGCCATACGTATTCTGAAACCTATCAGCCACTTCACAGCAAAATCAGCCGACGATGTATATAACAAGGTGAAGGAAATAGATTGGTCAAAATACATCATGCAAGATGAAACCTTTGCTGTGGATTCCGTGGTGTTCTCGGAAGAGTTTAAGCACTCCAAGTTTGTGTCGTACAAGGTGAAAGACGCCATTGTGGATCAATTCAGAGAGAACACAGGGAAACGACCCAACATCAGCATAGCCAACCCCGACCTGAGACTGAACATGCACATTGCAGAAGACAAATGCACACTGAGCATGGACTCCAGCGGTGAGAGTCTGCACCGCAGAGGTTATCGCCAGGAGAGTGTAGAAGCACCACTCAATGAGGTGCTGGCTGCTGGCATGATTATGATGACTGGCTGGAACGGCGACACCGACCTGATAGACCCCATGTGCGGCAGCGGAACCATCGCCATTGAAGCAGCACTCATTGCTCGCAACATGGCACCGGGACTGTTCAGAAAGGAATATGCCTTTGAGAAATGGCACGACTTTGACAAAGACCTGTTCGACACCATCTATAACGATGACTCACAGGAAAGGGAGTTCAAGCACCATATCTATGCAAGCGACATAGACATCAAGGCAGTGAACACCGCACGTCTCAACGTGAAGGCAGCCGGACTTTCAGCAGATATCACCGTGGAAGAGGCTGACTTCAAAACCTTTACACAGCCCCAGGAGAAGAGCATCATCATTATGAATCCTCCCTACGGCGAGCGCATCACCACCCCCGACCTGCTGGGCACCTACAAGATGATTGGCGAACGCCTGAAGCATCATTTCTCTGACAACGACGCATGGATACTGAGCTACCGTGAAGAGTGCTTTGAACAGATTGGCCTGAAACCCTCTATCAAAATTCCCCTCTACAACGGTTCACTGGAATGTGAGTTCAGAAAATATCAGATATTCAGTGGCAAGATAACGGACTTCAACCGCAAGGGCGGCAGCATCAAAACCGACGAAGAGCGCAAACAAATGGCAGAGAAACATCGCTTCAAGAAAGACCGGGGAGAGTTCAAGATGCGCCACGACCAGCAAGAAGAGAACGAAGAGGGAGATATCCGCTCGTTCAAGTTCCACTCGCTGGAAAAGAAGAGCTTTCAGTCGTCACGCAAAGCGGGCAGAGAAGCAGGCAACCGCAATGGCAACGAACGCTATGACCGCAGCGGAGGACATGAGCGCCATGATCGCAACGGTGGAAGAGATCGCTTCGACCGCAGCGGTGGACACGAACGCTTTGACCGCAGCGGAGGTAAGAAATATGGCAAGAAAGACGAATGGAAGAAAAAGAGATATGACCATGAAGATTAGAATAATGATGGCTATAGCAGCACTGGCAGCGTGCCAGCACACCTTGGCACAGAAGCTATTTACACTGGAAGACCTGAACTTTGGCGGCAAAAATTTCTTCAATCTGCGGCCCAAGTCCATGTACCTCACATGGTGGGGCGACCAACTGATGTTTCAAGATGCCGAGGAGAGTGGCACCGTGGATATGAAGAGTGGCAAGCAGAAGGCGCTGTTCAACATCAAAGACTTGGGCGAAGGATGGCATAGCGCCATGAACGCCCGATACCCCTACGAAGACCAGACAGTGGTATTTCTCAACAACGGCAAGGAAAGGGTGCTTTACGATTGGAAGAAGCGCACCGTGGTATGGAGACAAGACAGCAAGGACCAAAGTGAAGCACAATGGAACAGGCAGTCGAAAGCCACTGCCTTTGTGCGCAACAACCAGTTGTATGTGATTACCGCCGACAACCATACCAGACAACTGACCACCGACGGCAGTCGTGAACTGGTGTATGGCAAGGTGGTGCATCGCAACGAGTTCGGTATAGAGAAAGGCATCTTCTGGAGTCCTGATGGAGAAAAGATGGCATTCTATCGCATGGACCAGAGCATGGTGGCAGACTATCCGCAGGTGGATATCTTCCACAGCATGGCACAGCCCGAACCCGACAAATACCCCATGGCAGGACAAGCCAGCCATCAAGTAACCGTGGGGGTGTATAACCTGAACACCGAGAAAACCGTGTATCTGCAAACAGGGGAACCCACCGACCGCTATTTCACCAACATAGCATGGGCACCCGACAGCAAGCACCTGTACATTTTTGAGTTGAACCGTGACCAAAACGACTGTCAATTGGTGTGCTACAACGCAGAAACTGGAGAGAAACAGGGCGTCATATACCGCGAAACAGACAGCAAATATGTGGAACCGCTCCACCCCATTCTGTTCCTTCCATGGCAGCCAGACCAGTTTATCC
>CALZNR010000134.1 GCA_945827565.1 uncultured Prevotella sp. | reverse complement strand
TCACGATGAATGTTGCCTGGTCTGATCCCTGGCCGGCGATGAAGTTATATCCCAAGAGCTGCTCGCGTGTCTTCACCGCGGGGTTGCTTGCCAGCATCTTGTCTATCTGGTCTATCACCACCTTGGTACGCTCCTGACTGGTACCCGGTGCCATGGAAACGGTACAGAAAATCACACCTGTATCTTCATCGGGCACAAGTCCTGTCTTGGTGGTCAGCATGGTCACCAAGAGCACCACAATACCCAGCGCCACAGAGATGCCAGCCATAATGCGGTGGTTGATTACACGCTCCACTCCCTTCTTGTACTTGGCAAGAATCTTCTCGTACTGATAGTTGAATCCGGCATGGAAGCGGTCTATGAAGCTCATCTTCTTCTCATGCTCACCATCGTGCGGTTTCAGGAAGATGGCACACAATGCAGGCGACAGCGTCAAGGCATTGACAGCCGAGATAAGGATAGAGATGGCCATAGTGACACCAAACTCACGATAGAAGGTACCACTGGTTCCACCCATGAACGACACAGGGATAAACACTGCCGACATCACTAAGGTGATGGAGATGATGGCACCCGAAATCTCGTTCATGGCATCTATACTTGCCGTGAGTGCACTCTTGTAGCCTTGGTCCAGCTTGGCATGTACTGCCTCTACCACCACAATGGCGTCGTCCACCACAATGGCGATGGCAAGCAGCAATGCAGAGAGTACCAGCAGGTTGATAGAGAAGCCGAAAATCCAGAGGAACAGGAAAGTACCTATCAACGCCACAGGTACTGCAATCATAGGAATCAGCGTAGAGCGGAAGTCTTGCAGGAACACATACACCACCACAAACACCAGCAACAGGGTAAGGATAAGGGTGAAGATCACTTCCTCGATAGATGCGAAGAGGAACTCTGTCACGTCGTAGTTTATCTTGTACTCCATACCTGGAGGGAAACTCTTTGCCTGTTTGTCCAGCTCTGCCTTCACGTCATTGGCTATCTGTGTGGCGTTAGAACCGGCTATCTGCTGCACCATACCCATCACAGAGGGGTATCCATTGTTCTTCATGGACACGCTGTACATCAGTCCGCCAAGTTCCACCTTTGCCACATCCTTCAGTCGGAGGGTCTGACCGTTCTGGGTACTTGCGATAATGATGTTGCCGTATTCCTCGGCTGTTTTCAAGCGTCCCTTATAGCGCATGGTGTATTCGTATGCCATGGTGCTCTGTTCGCCAAACTTACCGGGTGCAGCCTCGATGTTCTGCTCTGCCAGTGCACCAGATATATCAGAGGGCACCAAGCCATACTGCTTCATCTTTTCGGGTTGCAGCCATATACGCATGGAATAGGTCTTCATACCGGGGCTCTGCACACCACCCACACCACTGATACGCTTCAATGAAGGAATCACGTTGATGTTATTGTAGTTGGTCAGGAACTCGTCATCGTAGCGTCCATCCTCAGAAGTGAGGGTAAACATAATCACGTTAGAGGTCTGACGCTTTTCCACCGTCACACCCACACGGGTCACCTCGGCAGGCAACAGGGCTTGCGCCTGGCTCACACGGTTCTGCACGTTCACCGCTGCCATATCAGGGTCAGAACCTTGTCTGAAATACACCGTAATCTGGCACATACCGTCATTGGTGGCCTGTGAAGTCATGTAGATCATGTTCTCCACACCATTGATGCTTTCCTCAAGGGGTGTTACCACTGAGTTCAACACCGTTTGTGCATCGGCTCCCGTATAGGTGGTTTGCACCGATATGGTAGGGGGAGCCACGTCAGGGTACTGCTCAATAGGGAGCGAGGTAATACCTATGATACCCAGCAACACGAAGAAGATGGATATCACGGTTGAGAGTACCGGGCGCTTTATAAAGTTTGTAAATGTCATATTTCTCTATTGATAAAATAAACGGTTTGTTTGCTGAAGCTCTGCCTTATTTCTTTCCTTTCATCACATCGACAAAGGCAGAAGCACTACTCTGGTTCTCGCCCAGTTTGGCTGCATCTTCAATTTTCTTGAGATACTGCTGCTCACTGATTGGTTTGATTTCCATTCCGTCGGTGAGCGAGGTGATTCCCTTAGACACATAGCGGTCGCCAGCCTTCAAGCCAGAGGTAACGATGTAGTTGTGACCATCGTTCTGTGGGTTTACCTTGATTTCAGTATATTTCACCTTGTTGTCCTTACCCACCACATACACAAAAATCTTGTTCTGCACCTCTGAGGTAGCCTCTTGTGGCACCAAGATAGCACTGCCATCTGCAGTGGGCACCACAATCTGACCGGCACCACCGCTGCGCAGTTCCTTGTCGGGGTTGGGGAAATGGGCTATCATTGACACCGAACCAGTAGAGGCGTCAATCACGCCACTTGCCTTCACCACCTTGCCAGGATGAGCATAGACAGAGCCATCTACCAGCTGCAGCTTCACTGCGGGATAGTTGGCAACGGCAGCACTCATACCTCCCTCACCCTTTGCCATCTGTAGCAACTCTTTCTCTGTCACTGAGAAATACACCTCCATGGTGCTGATGTCTGATACTGTGGTCAGTGGCTCAGCGCTTGATGCACTCACCAGTGCGCCCACCTTGAAGGGCAGACTGCCCACCACGCCTGCTGCCGGACTCTTCACATAGCAGTAGCTCAGCGACTCCTTGGCAGATGCCAGATTTGCCTCGGCCTGTGCCAAAGAGGCCTGCTCGGTGGCATAGCTGTTGGCGGCGGTCTCCAATTCGTATTCTCCTATCACCTTGTTCTCAAACAGTTTCTTCGAGTTCTCATAGGTCAGCTTCGAGGTGTTCAGCTTGGCCTTGGCGGTGTTCACGGCAGCCGTAGCATGGCGCACCTGTGCCTGGTAGGTCTCGTTGTCAATCACAAACAGCAACTGACCTGCGCTCACTGTCTGACCCTCCTGCACGCATACCTTTGTGAGGAAACCCGACACTTTGGGACGAATCTGTACATCCTGAATACCTTTGATGGTTGCAGGGTAGGCTGTTTGCAACTCTGTAGATTGTGTAGCCACCGTTCTCACGGCATACTCATTGTCGGCAAAATTAGGTTTTCCACCCGATTTTCCTCCACTACAAGCAACCAGTGTAGCAGCCATGGCTGCCAACATTAACGTCTTTTTCATTCTATTACCTATTTAATTAGTGTGTTATTGTTCTACTTTCTCTCTTTCTCTTTCAGCGAAAACCAATACCTTCAAAACGGATAAGGAACAAAACAGCCTCCCCATCCCTCAGAAAACTTTTCCACTTCTCTCAGTTTTCGCCTCGCAAAGGTACGTATAATTCCCCTAAGCTGTTCAAAAACACCTTTACATTTAACAATAATTTTCTAAGTAGAAGCGTTAAATTAGAAAAATTATGGGTCGCCCGTAAAATCTTCTTATTGTGTTAGATAATCCACACGTTCTTGCAAATGACCCAAAATTAAGCCTGCGAAACGAGCCCCATCTCCTTTGCTTTTTCCAGCAGTAGTTGCATCAGTGCCTCTCTCTCGTTGGGCACCTGATTATCAAGTACTGCATCCTTGAGTGTTTTTTTCAGCACGCCCACCTGTGGCGAGGGGGTAAGTCCAAACATCTGCATTATCTCCGTGCCGTCAATACAGGGCTGCAACAGTCGTTTATAGTCTTTCTCCTTGAGGTCGGTCAGTTTCTCCCTTACCACTCTGAAGTTTTCCAAAAACCTCTTTTTCCTCACTTCGTTCTTGCTGGTGATGTCGGCTTCACAGAGTGTCATCAAGTCGTCGATGTCGTCGCCGGCATCGTTCAGCAGTCGTCTCACGGCGCTGTCGGTCACCTCTTCATCGGCAATCACAATGGGGCGCATGTGCAGGTTCACGAGTTTCTTCACATACTTCATCTTCATGTCCATAGGCATCTTCAGCCTGCGGAAGATGGTGGTCACCATTTTGTCGCCCACAATGTTATGACTATGGAAGGTCCATCCCACAGAGGGTTGCCAGCGTTTGCAGGTTGTTTTTCCCACATCATGCAACAGGGCAGCCCATCTTAGCCACAGATTGTCGGTGTGCTTGCACACATTGTCAAGCACCTCCAAGGTGTGATAGAAGTTGTTTTTGTGCGATCTCCCCTCTCTTGTTTCCACGATGTCGAGTGCAGCCAGTTCGGGCAATATCAGTTGCAGCAGTCCGCAGCGCTGCAGATCCACCCACCCCTTGCTGGGAGTGTTGCACATCATAATCTTGTTCAGTTCAGTACTGATGCGCTCTCCACTGATTATCTTGATGCGATGGGCATTTCGCGAGAGAGCCTCAAAGGTTTCGTCTTCGATGATAAAATTGAGTTGTGTGGCAAAACGCACGCAGCGCAGCATACGCAGGGGGTCGTCAGAGAAGGTAATATCAGGGTCGAGCGGGGTACTGATGATACCGTCTTCCAAGTCGTAGATACCGTCGAAGGGATCTACCAGTTCGCCAAACCTGTCTTTATTGAGGCAGATGGCCATGGCGTTGATGGTAAAGTCGCGTCGGTTCTGGTCGTCTTCCAGCGTGCCATCCTCTACTATCGGCTTGCGCGACTCTCGGTGATAGCTTTCTTTTCGGGCGCCAACAAACTCCACTTCATTCCCTTGCCATGCCACTTGGGCTGTTCCAAAGTTGCGATACACTGCCAAGTGTGCCTTCTTGCCCAAACGTTTTTTGAAAGCTGTGGCCACCTCTATGCCACTGCCCACCACCACCACATCAATATCATTGGAGGGGCGTTCAAGAAAAATGTCGCGCACATATCCTCCCACCACATAACACTCCACTCCCATTTCATCAGCCACTTCGCCAATCAAATGGAAGATTTCCTTGTTCAGTATGGTTGCCAGTTCTTCGTCCGAATACAGCTTCATTTTGCTTTGTTGTTCACCACATACCCGTGTTGGGGACTGCAAAAGTACAAAAAATCGCAGATACTCCAACCATCTTTACCCGTTTTTCTTCTATGCAAAGAATGTGGGCTGTCTCTTATACACATCTCCGAGCCCACGAGACAGGCAGAAAT
>CALZNR010000133.1 GCA_945827565.1 uncultured Prevotella sp. | reverse complement strand
AGCGAAAGACCGTTGAAGAATCTCGTCTTCCCAATATTTTCTTTGCACGTGGAACAGAAGAAGAGATAAAGTTATTTGTTTACGACAATATCAACCTCCCTTACTTACGTTTTTACTATAAGCACACTCACACAGGTGCGCGCATTATGAAGACTCCTCTGATTGTTCCAGACAATCAGATAAAGAGTCTTCAAATTATTTGTGAGAAAGAGGGATCTGACACCTTAGTTTTGCAAGAAGAAGTACCGAAGTTCAAACAAGGCGAGAAGGTAAAAATCATCGAGGGTGATTTTGTCGGAGTAACTGGTATAGTAGCACGTTATCATGGACAACAAAGAGTGGGTTTGGTTATAGATGGTTTATTGACAGCTGTAACAGCATACATTCCGACAGCTTTTCTTGAAAAAATAATATAACTATGGCAAGAAAGCATCATCATCGAAGGACTGCTCACTGGGACCACGGCATATATACCCAGCGCTTTTCTGCAAGCCATCGGCTGACCATCTTTACCAGGTGGTCTCGCTTTGACCATGATATTATTAAGTTTAAGTGAAATAAATCCAAATATCACCTGTTGAGGATGTTTGGTAAAAAAAATAGTGTATGAGCGTTTCATGGATTGTTGATTATCTGTCAATCTTCGCGTTATGTATTTTGATTATCGGAGTGGCCATACCACGTGTCCAGTTGTTGGCCTACCGCAAGAATCTGTTAGACACACCCACCAAAAGAAAGGTGCACAAAGTCCCCACGCCTCGTCTGGGCGGCACCACCTTCCTGCCGGCACTGCTGTTGTCGTTCACCATTGTGGTGGCGGTGAATATAGTGACAAGACAAGGCGAACTGCTTGCCGAACTCGCATCAGAGTCCCTGCCATTGGCCAGTGTCTTCTGCGCCCTGATACTATCGTATATCCTTGGTTTCGTTGACGATATCAGAGGAGTGGGCTACCAGGTCAAGTTCATCGCCCAGTCCATAAGTGTACTGATTATCATTTTCAGTGGTGTGGAACTGTCAGGCCTCCACACCCTGTTGCTGCTTGCATCATGGCCTCAGTGGACGGTTGTCCCCCTCACCGCGCTTGCCATGGTATTCATCATCAATGCCATCAACCTCATCGACGGCATCGATGGTCTGGCCTCCGGTCTGTGCATCGTTTCCTTTGTCTGCTACGGCATCGCCTTTGTATTTTGCAGTCAAAACATCTACGCCCTGTTGTCGTTTGCCTTTGTCGGAGTGCTCATCCCGTTCTTCTACTACAATGTGTTCGGCACACAAAGGAAAAGGAAGATTTTCATGGGAGACACGGGCAGCCTCACCTTAGGAATGATGCTCTGCTTCCTCAACATCAAACTCACCCAGATGCCGCAAGACTCCCTGCCCCACATCAACAAGTACCTGCTGGCCGCCTTGCCGCTGATGATACCGTGTTTCGATGTGATGAGGGTGTTTGCTTACCGTCTGCTCCATGGCAACAACCCATTCCTGCCCGACAACAACCATATCCACCACCGCCTGATAAGGACAGGACTCAGTGTACGCACTACCATGACCACCATCATCCTGTCATCGGCCCTGCTCACCTTGACCAATGTGATGCTGTGCAACGATTTGGGGGTCATGTTGCTGCTGGCAGCCGACATCACCCTCTGGATAGTGGTCAACATCATCATCTACCTGTTGCTGAAACGCAAAGAAAAAAGAACTAACAACTCATTGATTTAAAAACAATAGATGAAAAAAAGAGAAATTATATTGAATTGGCGTCATGCCATGCTATGGATAGCGGCAGCATTGCTGTATTCATGCTCCACTCCTAAAGACATTGCCTACTTCCAAAATGCCATGCAGCTCCAGGGCATGGCACTCCAGGCAGAACATAAGTTCCGTCTGCGCCCCGAAGACAAAATCAGCATTGTGGTGAACAGCAGCAACCCCATGCTCGAACAGCAGTTCACCCTCACTTCGCGGGGCAACAGCAACAACATCCTCGGTGCCGAAACGTTGCCCACCACAGTCAGCAGCGGCGGGTCGGGAAGCTCAATCATCGCCTACACCGTGGACGAACAGGGCACCATCGACTTTCCCGTGCTGGGCAAGATACGCGTAGAGGGCAAGACACGCGAGGAGGTGGCAGCCTATATCAAGGAACGCCTCATCGCCCGCGAATTGGTGAGTGAACCCATCGTCACCGTAGAGTATGTCAACATGAGCGTCAATGTGCTTGGCGAAGTGTCCAGTCCCGGCAATGTGCCCATCACCAAAGACCACTTCACCGTCATCGACGCCCTGGCCAAGTCGGGCGACCTGACCATCAACGGCAACCGCCGTGCCGTCATGGTGAGCCGCAACAATAATGGGGTGAACGAGGTGCATCAGATTGACCTTACCGACATGCAGAAGACAATGCTTTCTGACGGCTACTATCTGCAGCAGAACGACCTGGTGTATGTCACCCCCAACGACAAGCGCAAGCGCGACTCCACCAATACAGGCAACATATTCCACACGCCCTATATCTGGATGTCAATCATCTCTATGCTCGCCTCATTAATCGCAATATTCAAATAACAAGAGACCAATGAACAGCAATACATCTTTTAACAAACAGATAGAAGAGTTCCTGTCGTTGCAGGATTTTTGGATATTATGCCGCAGCCATTCCAGTTGGTTTGGCCTCTCCCTCGCCATGTTTCTGCTGGTGGCCATCTATTACCTGTCCATCACGCCCGATGTTTACACCTGTGAGGCTTCAGTACTGGTAAAAGAGGAGACCACCCAAGGCTCCGTGGCCCAGAGTTCAAACGGCAACAACTTCAACAACATGGCGCTGATACAGCAGCAGACCAATGTGCCCAACGTGCTCCGCCAATACAAATCGCTTGCCCTGCTCACCGATGTGGCCTACCGCCTCGATACCATCAGGACAAAGAGCGAGGCAAAAAGGGTGGCACAGACCCTACAAGGTGGACTAACCACGACACTCGACGATGAGAAGTCAACCATCATCAACCTGAAATACACCGACACTTCACCCGAGCGTGCAGAGCGGGTGCTCAACACCATCATAGAGGTCTATAACGAACGGTGGATCAACGAGAAAAAACAGATGGCAAGAAACACGGCAAGTTTCATCGATGAGCGTCTCGTGGTGATAGAGAATTCGCTAAACCAGGTGGATGACAGCATCTCCACCTTCAAGACACGCCACCATATCACCAACCTCGAACAGGCCAGCGACCTCTACCTGCAGCAGCAGAACAAGTCGGAGTCAGAGATACTTCAGCTCACCAACCAACTGTACATGGCACAATACATCCTTGATGTGCTGAAAGACGACAAGTCGCGCTACAAGCTGCTGCCGGTACACACAGGTTTGACCAGCAGCGAGGCAGGTCAGCAGATAGCCCAATACAATACCTTGCTGCTGAAACTGAAGAACAATCTTGAAGGCACCTCCACCCAGAACCCCATCATCATGCGCCAGGAGGAAGAATTGGGAGAGATACGCCAGAACATCATCGCCACCATCTCCAACTACATCAAGACCATTCAGATACAGATAGGCTCGATGCAGGGCTACAATGCCGACGTAAAGGAGAAGGTGACATCCAACCCCGAACAGGCCAAGAAACTGCTGTCGGTGGAGCGCGACCAGAAGGTGATGGAGAGTCTCTACCTCTACCTGCTACAGAAGAAAGAGGAGAACGAAATCAGCATGACCTATACCCCGGCACCCACGCAGGTGGTTGACATGCCCCACGGCAGCCCGTTTCCCACCTACCCCAACAAGAAGAGCGTACTACTTGCTGCCATACTCATAGGTTTGCTCTTGCCCACAGTCATCATCTTTGTCAGGGAAAGCCTCAACACCACGGTGCGCGGCAAGCTCGACATCGAGAGCCGCACCCAGATACCTGTTGTCGGCGAGGTGCCCTTGTTTGACAACGGCAAGAAGCGTGTGGAGTTGAACGGCATCCATTTCAAGAAAAATAAAAGGAGCAGAAGTATGCCTCCACCCCTGTTGGTGCAGCAAGACAGCCAGAACGCCATCAACGAAGCATTCCGCATATTGCGCTCCAACTTAGAGTTCATGTCCGACACACCCAAGCACAAGAATGTGTATCTTGTCACCTCAATGTATGCCGGTTCGGGCAAGTCGTTCATCACCATGAACCTGGCTTTGGCATTGGCCATCAAAGGGCGCAGGGTATTAGTCATCGACGGCGACATGCGCCGTGCCACCGCCACACACACCTTCGGCAACAGAGAGGTTGGTCTGGCAGACTATCTCGGAGAGAAGGTAGAGCATGTAGAGGAGGTCATCTACCAGCACGACGAACACCCCTCGCTGTATATCCTTCCTGTGGGCACCACCCCTCCCAACCCCACCGAACTGCTGTCAAGCCCGCGTATGCCCCTGCTGCTTGAACAGGTGCGCCCACAGTTCGATTTCATCCTCATCGACAGTCCGATGACAGAATCATTGGCCGATGCCAGCATCATCGAGCACCAAGTTGACCGCACACTGTATGTGGTCAGGGCAGGCCTGTTCCAGTGTCGATCGGTGTATCAGCTCGATGCCCAAGTACAGAACGGGAAATACAAGAATCTCTCCATTGTGCTCAACGCGATCAAGCCGGTGAGCCAATACGGTTACAAATACGGCTATTATTACAACTACAAATACTAAATTATGAAACGACTTCATATATATATATATTGCTGCCTTAGTGTCGTATTGCTTGTATATAGCAGTATGGCCTATGCCGGCGACACCAAAGCGGGCGGCAATATCCCTGGGAAAGACAGCTTATACATCCAGATTTACGGAGGTATTAACAAGTCAGCCAACGAGAATCTCCCTATGTCGGAGTTCTCGTCATATCCATTGTCCGGAGGATTTTTTATTGGCGTCGGCAAGGAAGTCAACGCCCTATGGGGTTGGCGCACGGCACTGAGATACAACCACAACAAGAGCCGCAATGTGCCGGAATGCGAATCGCCCGATACCTGGGGATGGAATAACATCGG
>CALZNR010000132.1 GCA_945827565.1 uncultured Prevotella sp. | reverse complement strand
CGAGATCTACACGCTGCATATCGTCGGCAGCGTCAGATGTGTATAAGAGACAGCCTCTGTACTTGTCGGTAAAAAGAATGTTTGCCATCTTAATGCGCGAAGCATCCTTATCGGTGAGCCATTTATACGACATGGGCTCACGCTCCATTGCCAGCACCAACTGATCGTCGATGATTGAGGTGGAATACTTGTCAAGGTGTTTAGCCTCTACGCTTTTTTCGCCCGGCACAAAGAGTTCGTTCCAGAACAGAGCCTGAAGGGTGTAGAAGTTGATGCCACTATTGCGCAAAAAGTCAATATAGTTGTAGGGCACCTTGAGATACTGCTTATTGATGCGATCGACCATGAGCACATACTCGGGTGTAAACTCTATGCGAGCCGCCTCTACAAATCCGAAAGCCATGAGTTGCAGGCGAATCACATCATTGCGTTTCATCCTCAGATTGCCAGTGAGCGACACATCATGGTTTCCCATCACAGCATTGAACTTGAATTTAGAGGTAAGAAACTGCTGCGAGAGCTTGTTTTGGTTCAACTTGTCCAGTTTTTCCTGCTCTGTAGCACTGACAGCAGGTATTACCGGAGTTACCTTCTGCAATGACTTAGAAGATTTGCAGGCACCCATCATGAAAGGAAGTGCCAGCAATGCCACCTTGGCTATTAACGATATTCTCATAACCTTATGATAAGATATTTTTTGAAATTACTATTTCTCCACTCTCGGCATGTCACCATGTCCAGAGAGCGATTGCTCACTTGATATATCTCTTCTTCTTTATTTTCTTGCGTAAAACCACATTGAATTCGGGTGCCGTTTCGGCCGCCTTCTTCCAATATTCCACCGCCTGATCGATGTTGCCATTCAGGGCATAAATATCACCGGCATGTTCCAGTATATCCTCTCCCGGCACACTGTCGTTTTGCAAGGCTCTGTCGATAAACTCCTTTGCCTCATCATATCTCCCACGCTTGAAAAGCACCCACGCATAGGTATCGAGATAGGTGGCATTGCGAGGTTCTGCCATGACAGCCGTGTGGCTCATCTGCTCAGCCTGGTCCAAGCGTTTGTTTTCCAAACTCAGAAAGTAGGCATAGTTATTGAGACAACCCACCTCAGCAGGATTCCAATGCAGACAGGAATCATAGGCGGCAAAAGCCGCGTTGGAATCGCCCGTTTTGTATAACAGATCGCCCATGATCATGTAGCAATCAGCCACCAATGTGGAGTCGTTGGTCTCGTTCACATACTCCAAACCTTTCTGTAAGGTGGCGAGTGCATCCTCCTCACGGTCTTGCCTATAGTACGCCATACCCTGGTAGTAATAGAAGGGCATTTGGGTAGGGTCATACTTACGGGCTTCATTGCACAGCACCACCACGCTATCCATATCGTTGCGCTCCCAAGCATACGCCAAAAGGTGCATACGCGCAGCAAAATTGTCGGGTTCTATCTGTACCACCTTATGCAGCACCATGCCGATGCTATCGTGACTCATTTTTTTCTTGTCCATGTACAGCGCACAGAGATAGGCCATATTGGCATCTTGCTGGGGCTGCTGCAGCAGCAGATGAAACACATCGAGCACCTTGCGTGTATCTCCGCCCTTGCGCTCATTGCACAGGATAATATCTCTGAGCACCGCCGCCTTGGCATCCCAGTCCACCTTTTTCCCCAGCAGTAGTTGCATGGCCACACTGTCTGCCTGCTGCTCCATGTTCTGCTTCTTGTAATACTCGCGCATGAACATGGCGGCATCCACATTCTGTGGATCTTCTGCCATCACCTCACGATATACTGCCAAAGCACTGTCTGCCTGACCAATGGTGAGCAGTGAGGAGGCATAGGTGCACTTATACTTCAACTCACCGGGATAATCTACACACAGGTTGTGCAACTCACGCATGGAAGCCACGGTATCACCCATCTCTGAGAGGTAGTAACTCTTGGCCAAGGCCATCTGTTCTGACTTTCCTTCCAACTGCTCTAACCTGTCGATACAACTGATGCAATCAGAGAATCTGCCAGCTCGGTCGTACATCTTTATCAGCACGTTCAGCACATCCTCACGCTGACTATCGAGTTTCAGCAACTGCTCTGCCGCAGCGATGGCTTTGTCGTATTGCAGCGCATCGTAATAAGCAGAAGAGAGTGCCTCGACATAATCTACACAGGTGGAATCAAGTTCTGCTGCACGTACATAACTCTTCAGTGCCTTTCCACGCTCTCCCCGCTTGTAATAATAAGGGGCAAGAAAGAAATGAACCTCTGCTCGAGTGGAGTCGATAGACACACAATGAAGCAACGAATCAAACGCCGCCTCATCATTGCCCTTAGTACGCTCCATCATGGCTTCGAGAAAGGTGCGCACATACAGGCTATCCTCTGCCATTTGCTGAGCATGCAGGGGCAGAGAAAAGAGAAGGAACACTGCGCTGATATACCTTAACATCATCGGTGAAATGGATTATTTTACACCCGTATGCCCATAACCGCCAGCTCCACGTTCGGTCTCGTCCAAGGTTTCTACTGGTTCAAAGACAGCCTGCTCGTGGCGTGCTATCACCATCTGTGCAATGCGCTCGCCCTCGTTGATTACAAAATCAGTGTCGGAAAGATTGACCAGCAACACCATAATCTCTCCACGATAGTCAGCATCGATAGTTCCAGGAGAGTTGAGCACAGTGATGCCATGCTTCAACGCCAACCCACTACGCGGACGTATCTGCGCCTCGTAGCCCTGTGGTAAGGCGATATAAAGCCCCGTGCCCACCAACTTACGCTCCAAGGGGCGCAGTGTGAGAGGTGCATCAATATTGGCACGCAAGTCCATGCCTGCACTCTGCTCGGTGGCATAGGCGGGCAGCGGCTGGCGCCCACGGTTGATTACTTTTATCTGCATAAATAGGATGTGTTAGTGTTGCAAAGTTAATCATTATTCCGTATCTGTGAGAAATAATTATCCATTTTTTACAATTAACGGGGAAAAAGGAGTAATTTTGTCAGCAGATTCCACACGGAACCTTACAATCCTTCAACAACTTTACACCACACCGAAGACAATACCGACATGATGAACTGGCAACAACTGATAACCTACAAACGACTGGGACAGGAACTGAGACACCTGGAAAGATATGACGGAAGGACAGAATTTAAGCGAGACTATGACCGTCTGATATTCTCTGCTCCCTTCAGACGACTTCAAAACAAAACGCAGGTGTTTCCACTGCCGGGTAGCGTATTTGTACACAACCGACTGACACACAGTCTGGAGGTGGCAAGCGTGGGCATGTCGCTGGGCAATGATGTGGCAAGAGAGTTGATTGCGCGTCACCCAGAACTAAGCAACACGATGATAAGCCAAATAGGACAGATAGTGGCCACTGCATGTCTGGCACATGACATGGGCAACCCGCCTTTTGGTCATTCAGGAGAGAAAGCCATACAAACCTTCTTTACCGAGGGGGCTGGCAGTCAGCTCAAGGACAAGTTGAGCAAGGAGTTTTGGAGTGACATCACCCACTTTGAGGGCAATGCCAATGCCTTCAGGCTGCTGACACACCAATACAAAGGTAGGCGCAATGGTGGTTTTGTGATGACCTATACCACCTTAGCAAGCATTGTAAAATACCCCTTTTCATCGATGCTTGCAGAAAAGAAAGGGAAGTTTGGCTTCTTCTTCAGCGAACAGGAATATTATGAGAGAATAGCCGAGGAGATGGGTATTATCAAAATTTCCGAAGAGGGACAACCCGTGAAATACGTAAGGCACCCGCTGGTGTATCTTGTAGAGGCTGCCGATGACATCTGCTATGAGGTGATGGACATTGAAGACTCGCACAAGTTGAAGATACTCTCTTTCGATGAAACCGCTGATTTACTGCTCAATTTCTTTGATGAAGACACCCAGAAAAGTATTCTGAAACGCATCGAAGACGAGAAACTGACCGACGACAACGAAAAGATAGTGTACATGAGAGCCTGCGTGATAGGCAAACTGGAAAACGAGTGTGTAAATGCCTTTGTGGAGCACGAAGAGGAAATACTGAACGGCACATTCAGCAAGACACTCACCGAGGTGATGCACCCCGTGCAGCGAGATGCCTACAAGCACTGCGCAGCACTGTCGAACCAGCGAATATATCGCAGCAAACCCGTATTAGACGTGGAACTGTCGGGTTACCGCATCATGGACACACTGATGCAACAGATGACCGAAGCAGTGCTACACCCAGAGCGATATTACTCGCAACAACTCATTGGGCGCGTGTCGAGCCAGTATCACATAGACGACCCCGACTTGGAAACTCGACTTATGGCGGTTATCGACTACATCAGCGGAATGACCGATGTATATGCCTTAGATGTATATCAGAAATTGAGCGGCATCAGTCTGCCTATTGTCTAACATGGTATTCACCTCCGTTTCCACAGAGTAGGCAGGTGGAAAGAGTCTGATGTATTTTTTTCGCTTCTTTTCATTTATTCACAAAAATATTCGTACATTTGCTTGCTGAGAATTATTTCACCTATTTTTTAACCCTTTAAAACTCAATCACATGGAAAACAATCAACTGAAAGTACAAAACACCTATTCTTTTTGGAAACTTATCCTATTCACCCCCATTACCTTTGGAATCTACCCATTGGTGAAGTTTACCGCAATGGGCAATGACCTCACACGCTGCGACAGCAAGACAAACTGTCCATATTGGGTATTGGCCATTTTCCTCACAGGAATCACATTAGGCATCTATCCTCTCATTTGGTGGCACAATGTGTGTAGCCGTATCGGCGCACTGAATCCATCCAACGGTTTCTCTGCAGGAACTTTCTGGGGATGGAACATATTGGGCGGCTTGATTTTATTTGGTCCGCTGGTGTTTTTGTGGAAATTATGCAATGCCATGAACTCCATCGCAGAGCAGGTGAACCTAACATCATCTGAAGAATAATAATCGAGTAGGAGGTAAACACTAATCGTAGGTGTTTATCTCCTACTTTCATGTTTACCGACCTCTCACACCACCGTACGTGCC
>CALZNR010000131.1 GCA_945827565.1 uncultured Prevotella sp. | reverse complement strand
CACACTGCATATCGTCGGCAGCGTCAGATGTGTATAAGAGACAGGCGTTGCGTGGTGTGGTGGCGCTGCTCGCCTTGTTCCTGCTTGTCTATAACGCTGTGGTCACCCTTCAGTTCCTGACAGGCTTGCAGGTGTGACATCCCAACAGCACTTGTGCCACTTCGGCGGCACAGATAGCATCGTTGTAGGTGGTTTCTGCAAGTTTCCTCCCTCGGTGTCCCATCTCTTCTGCCTCTTCGGGGTGTTCCTGTATATACTCAATGGCTTTCTTCCATCCTTCCACATCGCCATAGGGCACACTGATGCCGCACTTCTCTTTATCAATATCCACAGGTATCTGCGGGTTGTGGCTGCATATCATGGGCATTCCCATGGCCAGAGCCTCTACCACGGTTGTCAGTCCCACGGTATAGGAGGTCTCCTTGCAGCATATCACCACGCATTGCGCCTTGTTCACCTCTTTCGACAGTTCGTAGGGCATCAGCTTGTCGGGAAACTCCACATGGATATTCTCTTTCACGGCAAGACTGTCGAACAGCTGCTTGTAGTTGAAGCTGCCGTTCTTGGTGTTGAGAAAGATTTTCAGGGGTGCTCCTGTTTCGTTGAAGGCAGCCACCAACGTGGTCATGTCGCGCTTCTCCTTGCCGGTTGACACAAACCCTTTTCTCTCGCATTTCTCGGCAATCACCCGGTCATACAGTTCCAGGTCAGCTCCCCAGTGCCCCAGGTGGAACTTGGAGGGGTCTGCCTTGTGTGTCTGTATAGAGTCGTTGATGAGCTTCTGTGAGAAAAAGAACATGTCGTCAATGCCCCGATAGAACAGCTTCCCGAGTTGGTTGCGCCACCAGCTGCGAGCCACCACGATGGGCTGATGGTGCCAGATAACGATGCGCTTGCGAAACAAGCCGAGCGCACGCAGAAAGATGAGGGGTTCAAGTCCTTGATAGTGGGTGGCATAGATGGCATCATAGCGGCGGTTGACAAACATCATCTGCCACACGCTGTGCATCATCTGCCTAAGTCTTGAGGTGGACACCAAACTCTTGTGCCATATCACGTCAATGCCGTGATTCTTGAGTTTGGTGCCACCATATAGGAAATGGGAAGGAAATTCTCCCTTCTCCATTTTCCTCATGATGTACTGTACGTTCTGTGTGTGATAGCAGTAAACCCTCATAGATGCGCTGGTTGTTGTAACTATCCCACCTGACTTCCCGGCTTCACCTTGCCAAGTGTGGTGGTTACGTTGAGGGTGCCGTCGTAGTCCACGGCAGAGAGAATCATGCCTTGACTCTCTATGCCCATCATCTTTCGTGGGGCAAAGTTGGCAACAAACAGCACGTCTTTGCCTATCAGGTCTTCGGGCTTGTAGTATGCTGCAATGCCACTGAGTATGGTGCGTGGGGTGCCGCTGCCATCGTCGATGGTAAATTGCAACAGCTTTTTCGATTTCTTCACGTTCTGGCAGTCTGTGATATGTCCCACTCTGATGTCCAGTTTTTCAAAATCCTCAAATGCCACTTCCTGTTTGATAGGCTCTGCCTTGTAGGCGGCAGCGGCATTGGCTTGCTTGGTGGCCTCCAGCTTGTCCAACTGCAGTTGTATTGTATCGTCTTCAATTTTCTCGAACAGCAGTTCGGGCTCGCCCAGCACATGTCCGGGTGTCAGCAGGTTGGTGCTTCCCAGTTGCTCCCACTCAAAATGGTCTATGTTAAGCATCTGGCGCAGGCGTGCGCTGCTGAAGGGCAGGAAGGGCTCGAAGGCAATGGCAAGGTTGGCCACTAATTGCAGGGAGATGTTCAGGATGGTCTCCACACGCTTCATGTCGGTCTTTGCCACCTTCCATGGTTCACAGTCGGCGATGTATTTGTTGCCGATGCGTGCCAGGTTCATGGCCTCCTTCTGTGCCTCTCTGAACTTGAAGGTCTCCAGCAGGTGTTCCACATTCTGTTTCACGTCCTTGAACTCTTCCAGTGTGCTGCGGTCTATATCTGTCAGTTCGCCACATGCGGGCACCACCTTGTCCCAGTATTTCTTGGTCAGTTGCAGGGCGCGGTTCACAAAGTTGCCATACACGGCCACCAGTTCATTGTTGTTTCTGTCTTGGAAGTCTTTCCAAGTAAAGTTGTTGTCTTTCGTCTCTGGAGCGTTGGCGGTGAGCACGTAGCGCAGCACATCCTGCTTGCCGGGCATGTCTTTCAGATATTCGTGCAGCCACACAGCCCAGTTCCTGGAGGTAGAGATCTTATCGTTCTCCAGGTTCAGAAACTCGTTGGCGGGCACGTTGTCGGGCAGTATGTAGCCTCCGTGTGCCTTGAGCATGGAGGGGAACACAATGCAGTGGAACACGATATTGTCTTTGCCGATGAAGTGCACCAGTCGGGTGTCTTCGTCTTTCCACCATTTCTCCCAGTTGCCCCATTTCTCGGGCTGGTTGTCGCAGAGTTCTTTGGTGTTTGAGATATAGCCGATGGGAGCATCAAACCACACGTAGAGCACTTTTCCTTCGGCACCCTCTACGGGCACGGGAATACCCCAGTCCAGGTCGCGTGTCATGGCGCGTGGCTGCAAGTCCATGTCCAGCCAGCTCTTGCACTGTCCATACACATTGGGGCGCCATTCCTTATGGTCTTGCAGTATCCACTGCTCCAGCCATTGCTGATAGTCGTTGAGCGGCAGATACCAGTTTTTGGTGTCTTTGAGCACGGGCTGCGAACCGCTGATGGTGGAACGTGGGTTCAGCAGTTCTGTGGGCGACAGGTCTCTTCCGCATTTCTCGCACTGGTCGCCGTAGGCATCGGGATTTCCGCAGTGTGGGCAGGTGCCCATGATGTATCTGTCTGCCAAAAACTGCTTGGCCTCTTCATCATACAGCTGCTTTGATGTTTTCTCTAACAGTTTGCCGTCTTCGTAGAGTTTTTTGAAGAAGTCGGCAGCAAACTGGTGGTGCACCTTGCTGGTGGTGCGGCTGTAGATGTCGAATGATATGCCAAACTCTTCAAACGATTCCTTGATCATGTTGTGATAGCGATCTACCACGTCTTGGGGGGTGATGCCTTCTTTCTTGGCTCTTAGGGTGATGGGCACGCCATGCTCATCGCTGCCACCGATAAATATCACCTCTTGCTTCTTCAGTCTCAGGTATCTCACGTAGATGTCTGCAGGAACATACACTCCTGCCAGATGGCCAATGTGCACGCCACCGTTGGCGTAGGGCAGTGCTGCCGTCACCGTGGTGCGTTTGAAATGGTTTTCTTGCATATTCTTAGTTGTTCTGTTTTTTTTTGTATGGTTGTCTTGCGCTGATATGTTGCGTAAAACAATACAAAGGTACAATCTTTTTCAGAATGTGCCAAGTTTTCCTGTGGAAAGTGCTGCAAGTCTGACGAGCAAATTTTGCCATTGTTTTTCACTACCTCGCAGAAATGTAGTAAATTTGCACAGCAAGTAAGTACGACAAAGATGGAATCTCTGAAAGAAAAAACGGCCAAGGGCTTGTTCTGGGGGGCGTTGAACAGCGGCATGATGCAGGTGCTGAACCTCGTCTTCGGTCTCTTCTTTGCGCGCATGCTCACCCCGCACGACTATGGTATAGTGGGGGTGCTTGCCGTTTTCTCGCTCATTGCCACCAATCTGCTTAACAGCGGCTTTATGCAGGGACTGATAAACATCAGGCAGCCCACCGAAAACGACTATAACGCTGTGTTCTGGTTCAACATCTCCGTGGGCTTCTTCTGCTATGTGGTGCTCTTCTTCTCTGCTCCTCTGATAGCCTGGTTTTTCCATTCTCCAGAGTTGGTAAGTCTCTCCCGCTTTCTGTTTCTCGGCTTTCTTGTTTCTTCGTTTGGGGTCACACGCAATGCCATTATGTACAAGCGCATCATGGCGCGCGAGAGGGCCATCACAGGCTTCATCACCCTTCTTGTGTCGGGTTGTGTGGGACTGGCGTTGGCGTGGCGTGGACATGCTTATTGGAGCTTGGCGTGGCAGACGGTGATGTTTGGACTGGTGCAGAACATCTGCCGCTATTTCTATACCCGTAGGTACTGGCGCCCCTCGTTCAAGGTAGATTTCACGCCTATCAGGCGGATGTTTCCGTTCAGCGTCAAGATTTTGTTCACCTCTATCATCAACACTGTCAACAACAATGTGCTAACGTTCATCTTTGGCAATCTGTTCCCGATGAGGGCAGTGGGCAACTTCACCCAGGCCATGAAGTGGAACACCATGGCTTTCAACACCATTACGGGCATGATAGAGCAGGTGGCGCAACCCGTGTTGGCAGAAATCAATGATGAGCGCGACCGTGAGCGACGTGTTTTCCGCAAGATGCTTCGTTTCACTGCCTTCCTTGCTTTCCCCGCACTGTTTGGATTGTCGCTGGTGGCAGAAGAGTTTGTGCTGGTGGCCATCACCGACCGCTGGATAGAGAGTGTGCCGCTGCTGAAGATTCTCTGTGTGGGTGGTGCCTTTCTCTCGTTCTACACCCTGTATCAGCATCTGATTATCGCCTCCGGACGGTCGGACATCTACCTGTGGTGCACCGTGGGGCAGATTGTTGTCCAGATTGTACTCATCCTGCTCTGCCACAGCTATGGCATACAGGCGATGGTGGTGGTCTATACCCTGTTCACGGTGCTTTGGCTGGCGGTGTGGCAGTACTATGCCAACAAGCTCATAGGCATCACGGCTGCCGAAGTGCTCCGAGACACTGTGCCTTTCATGCTGGCGGCAGCAGGTGTGATGGTGGTTTGCTATTTCTCTACCATGTTCATCACTGTGCCTTATGTGCTTCTTCCTGTGCGCGTGGTTCTTGCCGCCGTTCTTTATGCGGGTGTGATGAAGATAGCCAAGGTGCAGATGTTTGAGGAGTGCATCCGTTTTCTCAGAAAAAGAAAGTAGCAGGGCTTCCCTATCGCTTCAACCGTCAATGTGTTTTCTTTGAGTTTCACCCAAATCGGTCATGACCGTTTTGGGTTTAACATCACCCGCCATAAACCAAGAGGCTCACGGAACAACGGGTGTTCCATGAGCCTCTTGGCAATGTTTGTTTGCT
>CALZNR010000130.1 GCA_945827565.1 uncultured Prevotella sp. | reverse complement strand
GATTTCTGCCTGTCTCGTGGGCTCGGAGATGTGTATAAGAGACAGTCACAAAACTCACCATCACAGGGCGCAGGAAGCGCTTGATACTGTTCCAATCTGCCTCACTTCTCATGTTGCGGGGCACATTCATATCTGCTCCTGCATCGCCTTTGGCATAGCCCTCAGAAGGGAACCATAGTTTGGAATTCTTCAGCACACCGCCCGAAGAAGTCACCTCACGCCATTTGGCATCGGTCACCTTTTCCTTTTTCAGCGGGCGCCAATACTGTCCGTTACCGTCAATCACGCCATAACCAGTGACCGCCACATTGGTGGCACCATTGGCACTAAGGGGCGACTGGCAACGACGGGTATCAAGTCCCTCGAAAGAGGTAGAAATCAGAGGATAAAGTGTTTCATCTGCTGCAAAGAGTATCACTGCTCCCTTGTCGAGGTGCAGGTTGATATTGCTCTTGAGCACGATGGGACCAGTGTGCCACACACCACGAGGCACCACCAATTTGCCGCCACCCTTGGCAGCAAGATAATCTACCGCCTTGGCAAAGGCATCTGTACACAGGTTTATACCGTTGCCCACGGCACCGAAATCGGTTACCTTTACCTCTCTGTTTGGAAATACAGGAGCCTTCACCTCTGCCATTTTGAAGGGCAGGTTGTTGGTGTAATGCTTGTAGGGATTGTCTGCTTGTGCGGCAGTGAACATCAGCAATGCCGATACGATTGTCAAAAAGGTTTTCTTCATATTGTTTTTTTAGATTAGTGAATACAAGTAACGACAGGCACATGAGTGCCCCATATTTTTCATTATTCCTGATGCAATACCTTGCCCTACGGCATGATTTCCCTGAGAGGAGCCATCACGAACTCACGCTCGTACATACGGGGATGTGGCAGGGTGAGTTGAGGTGTGCAGAGATGGAGGTGGTCGTAAAGCAGGATGTCGATATCAATGATTCTGTCGTGATAGACGCCTCCCACACTCTTCTGCGTGCGCCCCATTCGTTTTTCTATGTCTGCCGTGCACTCCAGCACCTGCTGCGGTGTGAGATGGGTGATGCAACACACTGCCGCATTGACAAAGGTATTTTCAGAATCGAACCCCCATGGTTCGGTGATGTGGAGCGAAGAGCAGCGTAGCACCTGCCCCACCTCTGCATCTATCATCTGAACTGCTTCCTGGATATTCCTTTCTTTCTCGCCCAGATTGGAGCCCAAGGAAAGATACACTGTGTGATTAGTCATTGAGAATGAGCAGTGCATCGCCGAAGCAACCGAACATATAGCCATTTTCTACCGCCAGGTTATATGCCTCCATCACCTTCTCGTAGCCTCCGAAAGCAGCGGTAGCCATCAGCATGGTTGACTCGGGATGATAGAAGTTGGCCACCATACTGTTCACCATGCCATACTCGTAGGGAGGGAAGATAAACCTGTTGGTCCATCCATCATACTCCTTCAAGAAGCCATCAGTACCCACAGCAGTTTCCGTGGCACGTGCTGTGCTCACACCGATGGCACACACTCTGTGTCCGGCCGCCTTGGCACTGTTAACCTGTTGGCAAGCCTCTGCAGTAATTACCATCTGTTCGGAGTTCATCTTATGCTTGGTAAGGTCTTCCACCTCAATAGCATCAAAGCAACTCAGTCCCAGATGTACGGTGATATAGGAGAAATCGATGCCACGAATCTCGAGCATCTTCATCAGCTCCCTGCTGAAATGCAGTCCGGTAGAGGGAGCTGTCACAGCACCCTCATTGCGTGCGTAGATGGTTTGAAAGTTCTCCAAATCATCAGGGGTGGCCTTGCGTCTGTTCACAACATAGCGTGGCAGCGGTGCTTCGCCCAGTCCAAACAGTTCTTGTTTAAACTCATCGTGAGGACAGTCGTAGAGAAATCTCAGTGTACGTCCACGACTGGTAGTATTGTCGATAACCTCTGCCACCATAGGGCCATCCTGATCAAAGAACAGTTTGTTGCCTATTCGTATCTTGCGAGCAGGCTCCACCAACACATCCCACAGGCGCAGTTCCTCATTGAGTTCTCTCAACAGAAACACCTCAATCTTGGCATCTGTCTTCTCCTTGGTACCATAGAGGCGTGCAGGAAACACCTTGGTGTCGTTGAATATAAACACATCGCCCTCGTCAAAATAGTTCACAATATCGCGGAAAGTCATGTAATCAGGCGTTCCATCAGCCTTCTTCAGGTCGTTGCCATCGGCATCTTTCCTGCACATGTCTATCACTCCGCTCTTGCGGTGCAACACCATCAGTTTACATTCATCGCGTCGATAGAGTTTATCCACCGTACCGTCCTCGTTTTCAAAAGCACGGTGTGGGGGTTCTAACGCCACCTGCGATTCAGGCAATTTAAACTTGAACTGTGATAATTTCATATTTTGCTTGAATTGATTCTTTGGTTTTCAGTATTCTTTTATCGGTTGCCAGCTGGCATCGTGCCAGTTGCTACTGTTGTGCTTCGGTATTTTCCTTCACCCATTGCTCAAAGTTGTCGAGTTCGATGCAGTCTTCCACCCTCACATTGCCCAAACGGGTACGACACAGGGCCGTGAGAAAGGCTCCACTACCCAAGGCTTGTCCGATGTCGCGTGCCAGGGCTCGAATATAGGTTCCCTTGCCACACACCACACGTATGCTCATTTGTTTGGTTTGAGGGTCGAAATGGGTGAGTTCTATCTCGTCTATCTGGAGCACTTTGGGCTTCAGTTCTACGCTTTGCCCTTTTCTCATCAGTTTATAAGCACGCTGTCCGTCTATCTTACAGGCAGAATACTCTGGTGGTATCTGCTTGATTTCTCCGAGAAACTGTGGCAGTGTGTGCAGGATAAGCTCTCGGGTGATATGCGCTGTGGGATAAGTATAATCCACCGTATGCTCTCTGTCAAAACTTGGAGTAGTGGCACCGAGCTGTAGGGTGGCGGTATATTCCTTGGAGTGGTATTGCAGGGTTTCTATCTGCTTGGTTTTCTTGCCAGTACAGAGTATCAGCACTCCAGTGGCAAGAGGGTCGAGTGTGCCAGCATGACCCGTTTTCAGACGTTTCACCCCCAATCTTCTCGACAGGATGGTGCGTGCCCTTGCCAGTGCGCCAAAACTCGACATGCCATAAGGTTTGTTCAGACAGATGATTTCTCCTTCAATAAAATCCATGCTTATATTATTTCAAGCGAATGTCCTGTACAGAGCCATATCAGAATAACGGCTCCCACAATGATGCGATACCAGCCAAAAGCCTTGAAGCCATATTTGGTGACATAAGCGATAAAGAACTTGATGGCAAGCATTGCCACTATAAAAGCCACCACATTGCCCACAATGAGTGTGGCCATATTGTCCATTATCATCTGTGTGCCACCCTCTTTGAATATCTTATACATCTTATAGACGGTGGCAGCAAACATGGTGGGAACGGCAAGAAAGAAAGAAAACTCTGCCGCCGCCTTGCGGGTAAGTCGCTGCTGCATACCGCCCACGATGGTTGCCATGGAGCGAGATACGCCTGGAATCATTGAGATACATTGAAACAGTCCTACCATAAAAGCACGGCGCTCTGTGAGGCGAGTATTCTCACTGCCTTTATTGAATATCCTGTCGCAAAACAGCATGAACACGCCGCCCAGCACAAGCATCACAGCCACTACTTCTGCCCTTTCGAGCATCTCGTCAATAAGATCGTTGAAGAGTAGTCCCAACACAGCGGCAGGGATAAATGCCACCAGCAGTTTCCAATAGAAATCATACACATGCAGCATCTTCCTGATTCCTGAACAGCCCTCGGGAGCAGGTGTTCTGTTCAACTGGAAGAAACGCTTCCAATAGAGCACCACCACCGAGAGGATGGCACCAAACTGAATAATGAAGGTGAATGACTTGACAAACGTGGTAGATTCCACATTCAATAGTTTCTGTGCTATAATCATGTGCCCGGTAGAAGAAACTGGCAGAAACTCTGTCAGTCCCTCCACGATGGCGATTACTATCGTTTGCAATAAGTCCATATCTTCTTACTCCTTGTCCTTTGGTTTGCGCACCACAGCATAAATCATAGAAACAAATCCCAAAAGGCAAACCACTGGAGCCACTTTAATGCGACGCACACTGAAAATATCAGGATTATAGGCTGCCTCAGTGGAAGCAGGCCCGCTCATCAAGATAAAGCCCACCACCACCACTGCCATACTGATGGCAAGGAGTATAAAATTCACTTTATCAAATGCAAAATTTCTTTTTTCCATATTGTTCTTGTATATTCTAAACTAAATCTTGTATAACTGTCCGGCAGACATGCGAAGAAACTTATTGACCGAGAAGAAGGTGCACAGCATGGTGATGAGGATGCCGAAAAGCAGCACGGCACCACCCGTGATGGCAAGTTCTTGCCAGGTGATGACCAACTGCACACCAGGCTCATAGTCGTACAGGACATACAGACCGCCTGCCAGCAGTGAACACGCCAATAGGGCTGCAAGTACGCCCACCCAAAATGCACTACTAAGGAAAGGGCGACGAATGAAACTCCAGGAGGCTCCCACCAGTTTCATGGTGTGGATAGAAAAACGGCGCGAATATACGTTAAGACGCACCGTATTGTTGATGAGTGAGAAAGAAACACAGGTGAGTAGCACTGCCAAGACGAGCAGCACCATGTTCACCTTCTGTAGATTGGCGTTCACCTTGTCCATCAAATCCTCCTGATATGCTACATCTGTGACATAAGGGTGTTTCTTCATCTCACGTGAGACATACTTTAGCCATTCGCTGTTCACGTAGTCGGCCTTCAACTTCAGCTCCACAGTAGCCACAAAGGGGTTGAAACCCAAGAACTCCGACGGATCGGCACCCATGGCCTGTGTCTGCTCTTTCTTTGCCTGTTCTTTGCTGATATAATCCACATGCAGAGTATAGGGCTTGCTGTATAGGGAGCGACAGAAGCCATGAGCCTGGGCAGGCGAGAGCTCATCGCTGAGCATCACGGTCACCGTAAGGTTCTCCTTGACATAGGCAGAGCTGTCTCTTATACACATCTGACGCTGCCGACGATATGCAGTGTGTAG
>CALZNR010000129.1 GCA_945827565.1 uncultured Prevotella sp. | reverse complement strand
CCGACCCTCTGCTTGTAAGGCAGATGCTCTAAACCAGCTGAGCTAAGCGCCCTTACTTATCGTAAGCGGGTGCAAAGGTATGCATTATTTCTGAAACCACCAAATATAACACAAAGTTTTTTTTAAAATTCATCAAATTTCGATGTATTTGGTGCTTCCATTCCCACTTTCTGCTCACTCCGCTCTCTTGGCACGGTGCTTCTCTTCCAACTGCTGGAAGTCCTTCTGCCTCAACACAAAGTCGGTGCCCAGATATTTCTCTCTCACTATCCTGTTGGCAGCAAGTTCCTCTGGATTGCCTTTGAACAGTATTCTGCCCTCGAAAAGCAGATAGGCACGATCGGTAATCGACAGGGTTTCATGTACATTATGGTCGGTGATAAGGATGCCGATGTTGCGGTCTTTCAACTTCCACACCACATACTGGATGTCTTCCACCGCAATGGGATCCACACCAGCAAAGGGTTCGTCAAGCATGATAAACTTGGGGTCAATGGCCAAACAGCGGGCAATCTCTGTTCTGCGTCGCTCTCCACCCGATAACTGGTCGCCCATGTTCTTACGCACCTTCCCCAAATCAAACTCGTCTATCAGGCTCTCCAGTTTTTCTTTCTGGTATGCACGGGGCTTTCCTGTCATCTCCAGCACACTCATGATATTGTCTTCCACGCTGAGCTTCCTAAATACCGATGCCTCCTGTGCCAGATAGCCTATGCCTGCACGTGCCCTTTTATACACGGGATAGTCGGTAATATCCAAGTCATTGAGAAAAATATGTCCGGCATTGGGCACTATCAAGCCAGTGGTCATATAGAACGAGGTGGTTTTTCCGGCACCATTGGGTCCCAACAATCCCACAATCTCTCCCTGTTTCACATGGATAGACACATCGTTCACCACCGTTCGCTTGCCATATTTTTTTACCAGACCCTGCGCACGGAGCACCATTCCATCTCCTGTTGTTTGCGGTTGCAACTGTTCTGTTTCTGCCATTTCTCAATGATTAGGATGTAGTGGAGGCCAACTTGCCTACATAACCCGCTCCACCTGAACTTAGACACTGGCCGCAAGAGTCAGCCTTTTGTCTTTGGTATGCAGGTGCAAAATTAGTAAAAAAGCCGTAGATAATCGTTGACAGATGCAAAAACTATAAGCTTTATTGCAGTTTTTTGTGCATTTTGATTACTTTTGCAGTGATAAAATCGGAAAGAAATGTTACTGTTCAAATGGCTAAACACGCTGGGACGCTACCTCACACTGATGGGACGCACGTTCTCACGACCAGAGCGCATGCGAATGTTTTTCAAGGAATATGTCAAAGAGATGGCACAGTTGGGTGTCAACTCCATCGGCATCGTATTGCTCATCTCTTTCTTCATCGGTGCGGTTATCTGCATACAGATGAAGCTGAATATCCAAAGCCCGTGGATGCCACGCTGGGTCACGGGCTACACCACCCGAGAAATCATGCTGCTGGAGTTCTCCTCGTCTATTATGTGCTTGATACTGGCAGGAAAAGTGGGCTCCAACATTGCCTCTGAAATAGGTACCATGCGAGTGACCCAACAGATTGATGCGCTCGACATCATGGGAGTCAACTCAGCCTGCTATCTCATACTGCCCAAGATTTTGGGCATGATAACCATCATGCCTTTCTTGGTCATCTTCTCCTCTGCCACCGGTATTCTGGGGGCTTATGCCACGGCATACATCGGTCAGGTGCTCGCCCCTGAAGACCTTACTCTGGGACTACAGCACTCCTTCAAGTCGTGGTTTGTGTGGATGAGCATCATCAAGAGCACTTTCTTTGCATTCATCATATCCAGTGTGCCGTCCTATTTCGGATACACCGTAGAGGGAGGCTCTGTCAATGTAGGTAAGGCTTCTACCGATGCCGTTGTTTCTTCAAGCGTGCTGATATTGTGCAGCGACGTGTTCTTAACCCAGTTATTGTCATGATAGAAATACAACATCTCTGCAAATCGTTTGACGGAAGAAGCGTTCTGAAAGACATCTCTACAGTGTTTGAGAACGGAAAAACCAACCTGATCATCGGACAGAGCGGAAGCGGAAAAACTGTGCTGATGAAGAACTTGGTGGGACTGCTCACACCTACCAGTGGCGATGTGCTGTACGACGGGCGCAACTTTGTGCAGATGAGCAAAAAAGAGAAGATCATGCTGCGCCGAGAGATGGGCATGATTTTCCAAAGCGCAGCCTTATTTGACTCGCAAACGGTACTGGAAAACGTGATGTTCCCGCTCGACATGTTCTCTAACATGAACTATACCGACAGGGTGAAAAGGGCGCGGACCTGCCTGGACAGGGTAGATTTGACTGGTGCCGAAACAAAATATCCTGGAGAGATTTCAGGGGGTATGCAGAAGCGTGTGGCCATTGCACGAGCCATTGCCCTCAATCCCAAATACCTGTTTTGCGACGAACCTAACTCAGGACTTGACCCCAAAACCTCTTTGGTGATTGACGACCTGCTGCACAGCATCACTCAAGAGTACAACATGACCACCATCATCAACACCCACGACATGAACTCAGTGATGGGTATTGGCGAGAACATCATCTTTATCTATCAAGGTGAAAAGGAGTGGCAGGGACAAAGCAAAGACATCATGGGCTCGGAAAACGAAAAACTTACCGACTTTATCTTTGCCAGCGACCTGCTGAAAAAGCTGAAAAAATCTGAAATGGAAAAGATACGTGCAGCCAAAGCTCAAGCACAGAAGTAGAAAAGTTTCAGCGCATCAGCCACTTGCCTTGTCTCTCCACCATAGGCACCACCACTTCTTCACGGGTGCTGTCACCAAAGCAAATCAGCAGAAAAGCATCAGCATGGGTGGTTGCAGTACTGTCTATCACGGCACGTATTGCCTCTACACTCACCATCCCACCACGCTGCTGCTGTTGCACATCCACAAACTGACAGGTGTTTGCCATGAGTTGTTCACGATAATCGGCAGGCAAACTGTCTGCACCGTCTATTCCCGAAAGAAAAGCATCATATTCGCCCTTGAGCAGCGACTGGTAGTACTGCTGTGCCTGTTGCATCACAGCATCCTCGGCAGAAGGAGCCTCCTGCTTGCAGGAAAGCACACTACCGAGGACGATGAGCAAGAAAAAGAAACACTTTTTCATTATTTCTGTCGAATAAAGATATTGATAGGCGAACCAGAGAGTGCCCAGTTCTCCCTTATCTTATTTTCCAAGAAGCGCTTGTAAGGCTCCCTGATATACTGAGGCAGATTGGCATAGAACACGAAAGAGGGTATCTGCGTGTTGGGCAACTGCGAAATATACTTGATTTTGATGTACTTGCCCTTGATAGATGGTGGCGGATACGCTTCCACCAGAGGGAGCAGCACCTCGTTGAGCTTGCTGGTGCCTATCTTAATCTTACGGTTCAGATACACCTGCTTGGCAGTTTCCAGCACCTTGAAGATGCGCTGTTTGGTAAGCGCCGAGGCAAAGATGATGGGAAAATCTACAAAAGGAGCCATCCTGCTGCGTATAGCCTGCTCAAAGGTATCTATCACCTTCTGCGTCTTGTCTTCCACAAGGTCCCACTTATTCACCACCACCACCAAACTCTTATTGTTCTTCTGTATCAACTGGAAGATATTCATATCCTGTGCCTCTATGCCACGGGTGGCATCAATCATCAGAATACACACATCACTGTTTTCTATCGCACGGATGGAGCGCATCACGCTGTAGAACTCCAAATCCTCCGTCACCTTGTTCTTTCTGCGAATACCTGCGGTATCAACAAGATAGAAGTCAAAGCCAAACTTGTCGTAACGGGTATAAATGCTGTCGCGAGTAGTACCGGCAATCTCGGTCACGATATTGCGCTCCTCACCAATAAAGGCGTTGATGATGCTACTCTTTCCAGCATTGGGGCGGCCCACTACAGCAAAGCGGGGGATGCCCTCCTCGAGTATTTCTCCTTTATCTTCCTTCAGCTTAGACAGCACTATATCCAGCAAGTCGCCCGTACCACTGCCCGTGGCTGCACTGATACACACAGGATCGCCAATGGCAAGCCGATAGAAGTCTGCAGCATAATACTGCATGTCGTTAGAGTCTGCCTTGTTAGCCACCAGAATCACAGGCAACTTGGTTCTGCGCAATATCTGCGCCACATCCACATCCCAATCGGTCACGCCATTGGTCACGTCCACCAAGAAAAGAATCAAGTCAGCTTCTTCGGTAGCTATAATCACTTGCTTGCGTATCTCTTCCTCAAATATGTCGTCTGAATTAACCACCCAACCACCAGTATCCACCACAGAAAACTCTCTGCCGTTCCACTCACACTTGCCATACTGACGGTCGCGGGTAGTGCCTGCTTCGTCACTCACAATGGCGCTACGTGTTTTGGTGAGACGGTTGAAAAGGGTTGATTTACCCACATTGGGACGCCCTACTATCGCTACTAAATTTGCCATATCTCTTATTCTTTTCTCTTTCTTTTTCTGATAAATGTTTTGCCTTTTGGCATCTTGTTTTCGCTTCAGATGCTCTGCATCACTATGTCTGCCCTCCTTTTATTCGGGGTTATAGCCAAAGGAGTCGAGCTCACGCTGCGAACTGCGCCAGTCTTTATCCACTTTGACAAAGATTTCCAGGAACACGTGCTTGCCAAAAAAGCGCTCCAGTGCCTTTCGGCTCTCCATACTGGTTTTCTTCAAAGCCACTCCCTGGTGCCCTATGATGATGCCTTTCTGTGAATCTCGCTCCACATAAATCACAGCAGAGATATTGATTCTGCTTTCCTGCTCCTTGAACTGCTCCACCCTCACCTCTACAGAATAGGGAATCTCCTTGTCGTAATACAGCAAGATCTTTTCCCTGATGATTTCGCTCACAAAGAAGCGTGCGGGCTTGTCGGTAAGTTGGTCTTTGTCAAAATAGGGCGGACTGTCGGGCAGCAGCTCACCTATTCTTTTCAGCAGCATGTCTGTGCCAAACTTATTCTTGGCAGAAATGGGAAGGATCTCTGCATTAGGCAGCAGACGATGCCAGTGCTCCACAATATTTCCCAACTCGACTTGATTGCTTTGGTCTATCTTATTGATGA